>CAYZQZ010000286.1:0-5676 GCA_964480235.1 uncultured Reyranella sp.
GCGGTTGGCCTCGGCTTCGGCGTCGCGCTCGCGCCTCTGCCGTTCCTTCCGCGCGCGCCGCAAATTTATGATCTCGCTCATGTAACCGTTACCGATTTCGCTGTGCCGCACCTTCACACGATGCGCTAGTCTTTTCCCCGAGTCGAGGGAGAGCATCATGGGCCCATCCACGCGCAAGAAGCTGATGATCGGCGGCGGCGGTTTCGTCGGCGTGCTGATTCTGGCGTTGCTGATCGCGCCGTCGTTCTTCGATCTCAACAAGTACAAGCCTCAGCTTGCCGCAGAGGTGAAGAAGGCGACCGGCCGCGACCTCGTGGTCGACGGATCGGTGAGTCTGTCCCTGCTGCCGACGCCCAGCGTGACGGCATCGGGCGTGAAATTCTTCAATCTGCCGGGCTCGAAAAACCCGAACATGGTCGAGATCAAGTCGGTCAGCGTTAAGCCTGCGCTGCTCGCGCTGCTCGGCGGCAACATCGAGATCAGCGAAGTCACCCTGGTCGAACCCAAGATCGTTCTGGAGATCAACGCCGAGGGCAAGCCGAACTGGGAGTTTGCCCCGTCGGTCGGGGAGGCCAAGCCCGCGGCGCCCAAGCCCAGCTCGCCCAAGCCGCTGTCGCTCGGTCGCATGAACATAGAGAACGGCACGCTGATCTTCAGCGATTCGAAGGCCGGCCTGTCGGTGGTCGCTGAGAAGGCAAATTTCTCGGCCTCCGTCGGCTCGCTCGATGGGCCCTATTCGCTGGCGGGCGGCGCCACGATCAACGGCTCACCGCTGAAGATCGATCTGTCGGTGAGCGCCAAGGGTACCGGCGGTCATGCGACCGAGCTGTCCCTGGAGGCCGGTGGCGGCAAACTCGGCTTCAAGGGCACGCTGAGCGAACTCGGACCGAACGCCAGGATCGGCGGCGTGGCGACGGCCTCGGCCGAGTCCCTCACCGCCTTCATTGCCACCCTGACGAAAATCGCGGGTCAGCCCGAGCCGGCGCTGCCGCCGCTGCTTGCCGGCAAGTTCAGTTTCGACGGCAGCATCGACGTCTCGCAGACCGTCTTCGCCGCCAAGGATTTCAAGCTGAGCCTGGCCGGCGACAACGGATCGGGGTCGCTCTCCGTCACCCTGAAACCCAAGCTCGCGGTCGACGGCAAGGTCGTGATCCCGCGCCTCGATCTCGATCGTGCCCTGGCTTCGTTGTCGCAGCCGGCCCCGGCTGCCGCAAAGCCGGGTGCGCCTGCGGCCCCGGCGCCGCCGACGGCGACCAGCAATACCAGCATGCTGTCCGATCTCACAGCCAAGATCGGGATCGAGGCCGGCGAGGTGATCTATAACAAGACGCCGATCCGCAATGTCGCCATCGAGCTCGATGCACGCAACGGCGCGGTTGCCGTACCGAAGCTCGCGGCCACTCTGCCGGGCGACATGGTGCTGCAGGCGCGCTCGACCATGTCAGGCGATCCGGCGCGGCCCACGGTGTCGGGCGACTTCAGTCTGGTCGGTCCCAAGCTGCGCGACACCTTGAAGTGGCTGGAAGTCGACACCTCGTCGATGCCGGCCGACAAGCTCAACAAGGTCAGCCTGAAGGGCCGCATGGCCTCGACAGGTGGCAACGTGCAGGTGAGCGACGCGGCCTTCGAGCTCGACGACATCAAGGGCACCGGCGGCGTGGTCGTGACCTTCAGCGTGCCGCTCTCGGTCGTGGCCAGCGTCAATATCGATACGCTCGATCTCGATCCTTTCCTGTCGGGGAAGCCGGCAGGCGGCGGTTCGCCGGCCAAGGCCGCACCCGCAGCATCGGCGAGCGGCGGTCCGGCGCCGGCAGGTCCGTCGGTCGGGCTGAAAGCCAAGGTCAACAAGCTGATCTACAACAAGGAAGCGATCGGCGGCGTCGATGTCGACGTCGCGCTCCAGGGCAGCACGCTCCGGCTGAACGACGTCAAGGTCTCGAACCTGGCGGGCGCGCGGCTGGCGTTGCGCGGCAGCGTCGCCAACTTCAGCTCGCCCGCACCGCGACCTGACGTTGCCTTCAACTTCGAGGCGCCTGACATGGGTCGGGTGTTGAAGCTGGCGGGTGCTGCAGCGCCGGCCGGGCTGGGCCAGGTTTCCGCCAGCGGCGGCATCGCCGGCAGCATCGAACAGCTTGCATTGCGCGAGCTCTCGGTGACGGCGATGGGCTACAGCGTCAAGGCGACGGGAACACTGGCCATGCCGGGCGCGGCCAAGGGCACGCCACAATCGGTGAATTACAAGGGCAGCGTCGCCATCAATGGCCAGACGATCGAAGGCACGGTCGACGCCAAGCTCGCGGGCAAGCCCAGCATCACCGCCGACCTGAAGGCGGTAATGCTCGACGTCGACAAGCTGAGCGGCGGCGGTGGCAGCGGTCAGGCACCGCGCGGCCGGCCAGGGCAGGCCGCAGCCTCAGCGCCGATCGATACCAGCGCCATGCGCAGCGTCGACGCCTCGGTGAAGCTGGTGGCGGGAACGCTGATCAGCGCTCCATTGCGCCTGGGCAACGCCGACATTGCCATCACCCTGAAGGATGGCGTGCTGACCCTGTCGCATCTCAAGGGCAACCTCTATGGCGGCGCGCTCAATTTCTCGGGCGTGGTCGACGGGAGCAAGCCTGCGCTGTCCTTCGACATGAAGGGCGACGCCGACAACATCTATGTCGGCGAAATGCTGCGCCAGACCTCCGGCAGCAACCAGTTCGGCGGTGCCGTGAAGGTGACAATCGACGGCAAGCTGAATGCCAAGGGCATCGCGATCAGGGGATCGGGCAGTTCGGCGGATCAGATCAAGAGTTCGATGGCGGGCGGCGCCGACCTCAGCGGTCACATCTATGTCGGCGCCGACAAGGCGCTGACGACGCTCGGCTCGGCCGCGACTGGTGCCGTCGGGGGCGTGATCGACAACACGCTTGGAAACATGTTCGGCGCCATCGGCCAGAAGGGCGGTGTCGGTGTAGGCAATCTGCTGAACGCCATTTCGCTGGTGCTGAACCGCTTTGTAAACCACGACAGCCCGATCTCGGGTCATGTCGACGTCGCAGGCGGCGTGCTGAGCGACCGGTCCCTGATCGTGCAGGGCAACAAGGCGACGGCGAACATCAGCACGCGCACCAATCTTGCGGCTTCGTCGACCGACACGACGATCAACTTCACGATCGCGGAAGACACTTCGGCGCCCTACCTGATCACGACGATCCGCGGGCCGACGTCGAACCTCTCCTACAATGTGGTGCGCGGCACGGCGAAGGACCCGCCGGGCATGATCAACACCCTGACCGGTGGTGGGGGAGGCGGTGCGCCGGCGCCTCAGCAGCAACCGCAACAGCAGCGGTCGCCCATTCCGGGGCTGCCCATTCCCAATATCTTCGGCCGTTAGGAGACGTCTTGCTCGATCGTCTGAAGACCGTGCTCAAGGCGCGGTTCGGTTCCGCGCCGGCGCTCGCGCAGGCGCCGCGCGGCGTCGATGTTCTGGCCGAGATGGCCAATCGCCGGGTGGTCCGGCGCTACGCCGACAAACCGCTCGATCCGGCTTTGCTCGAGACCCTGTGCGCGGTTGCGCTCTCGGCGCCCTCCAAGAGCGATCTGCAGCAGACCGACATCGTGATCGTCACCGACAAGGACCAGCGCGCCAAGCTCGAGGCGCTGATCCCGGAAAATCCCTGGGCCAAGGCCGGGCCGGCATTGCTGGTGTTCTGCGGCAACAACCGCCGCCATCGCCTGCTGTTCGAATGGCGCGCTCGGCCATTCGTGAACGACCATCTCGACGCCTTCTTCAACGCCGCGGTGGATGCCGGCATCGTGCTGGCGACCTTCGTGGCGGCTGCCGACCGGGTCGGGCTCGGGACCTGTCCGATCAGCCAAATCCGCAATCACGCGCCCCAGGTCGCCGACATCCTCGGCCTGCCACCGCATGTCTTTCCGGTGGCCGGAATGGGGGTTGGTTGGCCGTCCTTCGAGGGGGTGATGAGTCCCCGCCTCGGCCTCGACGTCACCCTGCATCGGGACCGCTATGACGAAAGCGGCCTCAAGGACAAGGTCGCGGCCTACGACCGCCGCCGCAATGAGACCCAGCCCTACAAGAGCCAGCGCTTCCCCGACAAATTCGGCGAAAGTGCCGACTATGGCTGGTCGGAAGACAAGGCCCGGCAATATTCGGTGCCGGAGCGCGCTGATTTCGGCGCTTTCGTGCGGGCCCGGGGCTTCAAACTCGACTGAAGTTAGTCGCTGCGGTGGCGCTTCAGCTCTTCGAGCACGAACAGACGCAGGGTACTGGCGAGGTTGCCCGGCCCGGTGCGGCCACGGTCGATTTCGGCGACCAGGGCGCTCAGCGACTGCCCACGGGCCCTGGCAAGCGCCTCCAATTCCCGCCAGAAGGCATCCTCCAGGGCGATACTGGTGCCATGGCCGCCGATGGTGATCGAGCGTTTGCGCATATTTGGGGCCATTTTTCGACTGTGCCAGCGGCAAGACGCGCACTCAACTTGCCTTGCCGATGTCATGGCGCATGCGTATATACCGCGCCCAACAACCCCCTCCCGGACCAAATATGGACATCCGCAACGTCGCGATCATCGCGCACGTCGACCATGGCAAGACGACACTCGTCGACTGCCTGCTGAAACAGAGCGGAACGTTCCGCGATAATCAGCAGGTTGCCGAGCGCGCCATGGACTCAAACGACCTCGAGCGCGAACGTGGCATCACCATTCTCGCGAAGGCGACTTCGGTCGTCTGGAAGGGCACGCGGGTCAACATCGTCGACACGCCGGGCCATGCCGATTTCGGCGGCGAGGTGGAACGCATCCTCTCGATGGTCGACGGCGTCGTGCTGCTGGTCGACGCCGCGGAAGGCCCGCTGCCGCAGACCAAGTTCGTGCTCGGCAAGGCGCTGCGACTTGGCCTGAAGCCGATCGTGTTGATCAACAAGGTCGATCGCTCCGACGCCCGCCCACACCAGGTGCATGACGAAGTGTTCGATCTGTTCTCGGCGCTGGAAGCCAGCGACGAGCAGCTCGATTTCCCGACGCTCTTTGCATCGGCGCGCCAGGGCTGGGCCGCGACCTCGCTCGAGGCCGAGCACAAGGACATGGAGCCGCTGTTCGATCTGATCCTGCGCCATGTACCGGCGCCCAAGATCGACGATTCGCCTGCCTTCCGCATGCTCGTGACGACGCTCGAGTCCGACAGTTTCCTCGGGCGCATCCTGACCGGCCGCATTCTGTCGGGCACGGTCAAGCCCAACACGATGATCAAGGCGCTCGGCCGCGACGGCCAGGAACTCGAGCAGACCCGCATCACCAAGGTGCTGGCCTTCCGGGGACTCGAGCGCATGGCCCTCGACTCGGCCGAAGCGGGCGACATCGTCGCCGTCGCCGGCCTGAAGGTCGCGACGGTGGCCGATACGATCGGCGACCTGACGATCGACACGCCGATTCCATCGCAGCCGGTCGATCCGCCGACGCTCGCCATGACCTTCTCGGTCAACGACTCGCCGCTTGCCGGCAAGGAAGGCGACAAGGTCACGACCCGGATGATCCGTGCCCGCCTGATGCGCGAAGGCGAGGGCAATGTCGCCATTCGGGTGCGCGACACCGAGAACGCCGATTCCTATGAGGTCGCCGGCCGCGGCGAACTGCAGCTCGGCGTGCTGATCGAAACCATGCGCCGCGAGGG
>CAYZQZ010000287.1:0-5659 GCA_964480235.1 uncultured Reyranella sp.
CGGCGGCGCACAGCGGCTGAAAACATCGCTGCGGCGTGCATTTCACGTCCCGTCGGGCGCGGCAGAAGGCGAGTTGCGAAGGCCGGTCGGTTCGGCCATCTACCCGCCATGGATACCAACGTGCGCCTTCAGGCCGAAACCCGACCCGACATCGAACATTTCGACGTGCTGATCGTCGGCGCGGGCCTGAGCGGCATCGGCGCCGCCTGGCATTTGCAGAAGAACTGCCCGGGCCGCAGCTATGCCATCCTCGAGGGCCGCGAAGCGAGCGGCGGCACCTGGGACCTGTTCCGCTACCCCGGCGTCCGCTCCGATTCGGACATGTACACGTTGGGCTATCGCTTCCGGCCGTGGAAGGACGCGAAGGCAATCGCCGACGGCCCGTCGATCTTGACCTACATCCGGGAAGTCGCGAGCGACCACGGCATAGACGGCCGAATCCGTTACCAGCACAAGGTGGTGAGCGCCTCGTGGTCGACCCCGGAGGCCAGGTGGACGGTTGAGGCCGAAAGCGGCCCGGAGCGCACGCCAGTACGCTTCACCTGCAACTTCCTCTGGATGTGTTCGGGCTACTACCGCACCGAGTCGGGCTATCTGCCGGATTTCCCGGGCATGGCGAATTTCAAGGGCGCGCTCGTCCATCCGCAGAAGTGGCCCCAGGATCTCGACTACAAGGGCAAGAAAGTCGTGGTGATCGGCAGCGGTGCCACGGCGGTCACGCTGGTGCCGGCGATGGCCGACAACGGGGCCGCGCACGTTACCATGCTGCAGCGCTCGCCGACCTATATGGCGGTGCGACCCTCGCAGGACCCGTTCGCCACCAAAATGCGGGCCCGTCTGCCGCTGAAGCTCGCCTACATGGTTACGCGCTGGAAGAACGTGCTCATGGGGATGTACTTCTACCAGATGTGCAAGCGGCAGCCCGAGAAGGTGAAGTCGCTGCTGCTCGGATACGTCCGTCAGTTCCTCGGTCCCGATCATGCCCATGCGGTCGAGAAGCACTTCACGCCGGCCTACAAGCCCTGGGACCAGCGCCTCTGCCTCGTACCCGACGCCGATTTCTTCCGCGCCATCCGCAAGGGCAAGGTTTCGGTCGTCACCGACCATATCGAGACCTTCACCGAGCGCGGCATTCGTCTGAAGTCGGGCGAGGAGTTGCCGGCCGACGTCATCGTCACCGCGACCGGTCTCGTGCTGGTGCCGCTGGGGGGCGTGAAGCTGACGGTCGACGGCAAGGCGGTGCAGCCCAACCAGACCTTCATCTACAAGGGCATGATGTATTCAGACGTACCCAACCTTGCATCGGTGTTCGGCTATACCAATGCCTCGTGGACGCTGAAGGCCGACCTGGTGTGCGAGTATGTCTGCCGCCTGCTCAATCACATGAAGCGGCACGGCTACACCAAGTGCATGCCGCACAACAGCGATCCGACTCTCCAGGAAGAGCCCTGGGTCAATTTCTCGTCGGGCTACATCCAGCGGGCGCTGCCGCACCAGCCCAAGCAGGGCTCCCGCCGACCGTGGAAGCTCTACCAGAATTACGCGCTGGATCTCGTCAGCCTGCGCCACGGCCGGCTGCGTGATGAAGCGATGACCTTCTCTCGCTAGGTAAATCTGACGGACACCGAGCCGAACGGGCCGAAATCGGCCACGTGAGTCTCGCCCGCCCTCGGCGCCAGCATGCCTGTCAGCGTACCCGTGCTGACCATCTGCCCGGCCTTGAGGCCGACGCCGGTGCGCGACAACTCGTTGGCAAGCCAGGTCAGCGGCACCATCGGATGGTCGAGCGAAGCCGCCGCCGTCCCGGTGCGGCGCACCTTGCCGTCGATCGCCAGCGAGACTTCCTGGCCTGCGATGTCGCGCTTGCGCCAGTCGGCGATCGCCGCCCCATAGATGATCGTGCCGCAGCCGGCGCCGTCGGCGAGGATGGCGGGCAGGGGCGGGAAGGCCTGGTCGTGAATGAAACGGCACTCGGCGAGTTCGAGGCCGGGATGCAGAGATTCCACCGCATCCGTCACTTCTTCGAGCGTGAAGGGCTTCTCGCGCGGCGGCAGATCGACGCCGAGCTTCGCCTGGTATTCGACTTCGGGAATGGGGCTCGAAAGTTCTGCACGCACCACGGTGTGCGGCGTCGGCTGCAGGAAGAACGTGCGGCCGTAGATCGGCGAATCGGTGCGCAACTGTCTCTGCATGTCCGCCTTGGCCGCCGCGATCTTCCAGCCGCGCACCGGCCAGCCCAACTCCTCGGCCACCAGGCCAGCGACCTTGTAGGCGGTCGCCTTGTCCGGCGGTACCAGACGGCGGTCGAGGCCGCTCTGCTGCGTTCGCTCCTGACGCAATCTGGCAAGAAGACGAGCGAGTTCCCGTTGCGCGGCGATGTCCATGGGTGTTCCCTTTGCGGCCAAGCTAGAGGAGCACTATGCCGACGCAAGCCGAGAAGGGCCGCGCTTTCAAGGAGCGGCACGCCAAGCCCGGTATCATCCTGCTGCCCAACCCGTGGGACGCCGGCACCGCCAAACTGCTGCAGTCTCTTGGCTTCGAGGCGCTGGCCACGACCAGTCTCGGCATGTCGAACGCACTCGGCCGCGCCGACGGCGAAGGCGCCGTCAGCCGCGCCGAACTGATCGAGAATTGCCGCGTGATCGCCGAGGCGACCGACTTGCCGGTCAATGCCGATCTCGAGAACGGCTATGCCGACGATCCGAAGGAGGCGGCCACCATCCTGCGCGACGCCTGCGCGGCCGGCATCGTCAGCGGCTCAATCGAGGATTGGAGCGGGGAGAAAATCTACGAGTTCAATCACGCCGTCGAACGGGTCGCCGCGGGAGTCGAAATGGCGCGGTCGCTGCCGGTGCCTTTCACGTTCGTTGCCCGCGCGGAGAACCTGATCCGCGGCCGCAACGATCTCGACGACACGATCAGGCGTCTTCAGGCCTTCGAGAAGGCCGGCGCCGACGTGCTCTATGCCCCGGGCCTGCTGACGCTCGAGACCATGAAGCTGGTCGTCTCGTCGGTCTCCCGTCCGGTCAATATTGTCATGACCGGGGTGGATCCTTCGCTGACCGCGTCCGATATCGAGGCAATCGGCGTCAAGCGCATCAGCGTCGGCGGTTCGCTGTCGCGGCTGGCGCTCGCTGCCTTCATGAAGGGCGCGCGCGAGATGAAGGAAAAGGGCGGCTTCACCTGGGTTCACGACACGATGCCGACCAGGGACCTGAAGGCGGTGTTCAAGTCGTAGAACTCTTCCTTAATTCGAATGGGGAGGAGAACCTCAGGCAGCCTTGCGATGGGGCATGCCGGCGAGCGCCGGGATCGGATCCGACGTGATCTGGCGCAGCAGCGAGGCGAGGTCGTAGTGGAAGCGCTCGCCCAGCATCAACCCATCCTTGAAATTGAGCACGACGACGAAGGGTTGCACGATGGTGCGGCCCGATGCGGGGATGCCGAGGAACGGCCCGACGTGCTTCCCATGCCAGGTCGACTCCGCCATGAAGAAACCTTCTGGCGACCACACCGCCTGCTGTCCCGCGCCGCGCTGAACCTTGACGTCGAACGTCGTCCACCACTGCTGGTAGTGGGCGATGGCGCCTTCGTGGCCGGACCAGCTCTGGCCGGTGGCGAGATCCTCGAAACGACACTCCGGATGCAAGGTGGCGAGCGTGCCCGGCAGATCGTGCGCATTCTCGGCCGTGAGATGGCGCCCCACGAGGTCGGCGAGTTCCTTCTGCATTGTCAGCCTCACAAGATATTCGAACTCTGATAATATAGACCGATGAACAAGTCCGGCAAACCGACCCCTTCGACAGGCATCCCGGAAATCGGGGAGGGCAAGCGCGGCCCCCGGGGCCATCTCGGCTATCTCGTGCGCCAGGCCAATGTTGCCGTCCGCGCGGCGCTGGAACGGGCGCTGACGGATGTCGGCGTCACGCCGCCGCAATTCGCCGTGCTGACGATGATCGTGTCCTATCCCGGCCTGTCTGGCGCGGACCTTGCACGGCTCACATTCCTGACACCGCAGACCATCAACGTGATCGTACGCAACCTTGAACGGGCCGGCCTGGTCGCCAAGACCGCCCACGCCGAGCACGGCCGCATCCTGCAACTCGCGGCAACATCCCGGGGTGTCGCATTGCTGAAACGCTGCCGGTCCAGGGTGCAGGGGGTCGAAAAGGCGCTTTCAGGGCTACTGAACGCGTCCGAGGAAAGGACCGTCCGCCGCTGGCTGAGCGCTGTCGCCCAGGCCCTCTCGGAGGGCAGGCAGGGTGACGGGAAACTGGCGAAACGTGGGGCGGTTGGCTAAGGTTTTGACTTCAAAAACGGGAGGCTAGATGACTTTTGGGGTATTGATCCGCCGCGCGGCTCTGGCGGGTGTCGCGGCATTGGCGCTGGCGGCCACACCGGCCTTCGCGCAGAAGACCAAGCTCACGGTCTACACCGCGCTGGAGAACGACCAACTCGATCCCTTCAAGAAGGCCTTCGAGGCCGACAATCCCACGATCGAAATCGCCTGGGTCCGCGATTCGACCGGCGTCGTGGCGGCCAAGCTGATCGCCGAGAAGGACAATCCCCGCGCCGACATCATCTGGGGCCTGGCGGCCTCGAATGTCGGTCTCATGGCCAGCATGGGCATGCTCGAGCCCTACACGCCCAAGGGCGCCGAGGCGCTGAAGCCTGCATTCCGCAGCGGCAAGACTCCGGACACCTGGGTCGGCATGGACGCCTATCTCTCGGTCGTGTGCTTCAATACCGCCGAAGCGGCCAAGGGCAACAAGTCCAAGCCCACCAGCTGGGCCGATCTCACCAAGCCCGAATACAAGGACTCGATCGTGATGCCGAACCCGGCATCCTCGGGTACCGGCTACCTCACGATCGCGGCCTGGCTGCAGAGCATGGGCGAGGAGGCGGGCTGGAAGTTCATGGACGCCCTGCACCAGAACATCGCGCAGTACATCCACTCCGGGTCGGCGCCCTGCGTGCAGGCCGCCAAGGGCGAACGCCTGATCGGCATCGGCCTCGACACCCGCGGCGCCTCGGAGAAGTCCAAGGGCGCGCCGCTCGAGTTGATTCTGCCGAAGGAAGGCCTGGGCTCCGAACTCGAGGTGACCGCGATCGTCAAGGGTACCAAGAACCTCGAGGCGGCCAAAAAGCTCGCCGACTGGGCCGTGACGAAGAAGGCCAACGAGCTCTATGCCAAGACCTACCCGATCGTCGCCTACCCGGGCATCACCAACCTGCCCCCGAACTATCCGGCCGACATCGAGAAGGCGATGGTCAAGAACGACGTCGAATGGATGGCCAAGAACCGCGACCGCATCCTGGCGGAGTGGACCAAGCGCTACGACGGCAAGTCCGCGCCGAAGAAGTGACACGCATGTTGGGGGCGCGCCACGCTTGTGGCGCGCCTTCTCATGTGGACCGCGGGCCTCTGGCCCACTTCATGATTCATGAGCGAGCGGGATGCTCGCGGTCCAGTAGATCATGAGCTACCTCGAAGTCCGCAATCTCCACAAACGCTTCGGCGACTTCACGGCGCTGGGGGACATCTCGCTCGACATCGCCGAGGGCGAGTTCGTGTGCTTTCTAGGCCCGTCGGGATGCGGCAAGACCTCCTTGTTGCGCGCGATTGCCGGGCTCGATCCGCAGACCTCCGGCACTATCC
>CAYZQZ010000288.1:0-5644 GCA_964480235.1 uncultured Reyranella sp.
CGCTCGGCCTAGGCGAGCGCGCCGCCGCCGACTGACGGGCCGAGCCCGTCACCCTGAGCTGTCGCGAAGGATTCCTTAAGCCGGCCGTTCGACCGTGCGCATCGTCCAGATGCGCGACCGGACAAGCACCATGGCAATCAGCATCGCCATGGCCACGGCCGGCAGCACCATGGCGAGCTTCAGCCCGAGCCCCCACGCCAGCGTACCGGCGATCAGCGCGCCGATCGGACCGCCGCCGCCCAATCCAAGTTGAAACAGCGACATGATGCGCGCCCGGTGGGTGGCAGGCGTCACGATCTGCAGCACGGTGCGGCCCTGGGTCAGCGTGATGCCCGCGCCCAGCCCCCAGACGAAACAGAGACCGTTCAGCACGAAAAACGGCGGCTGCAGGGCCATGCAGAACAGGATGACGGCGCCGACCGACACCGCCAGCACGATCAGCCGCCCGCGCAGGGAAAGATTGCGCGCCAGGCCCGCGAAGGCAAAGGCGGCGACGATGGTGCCCGCCCAGAAGGCGAGGTTCACGTAGGCGATTTCGGCGGCACCGCCGAGATAGATGTCGCGCACGACCAGCGGCAGCACGGCCATGAACGGGCCAACATAAAACACGCCGATCCCGAAGTTCAGCGCCAGGACCGGCCAGATCTGCTCGGAGCGCGCCGCTTCTGCGATGCCGTCGGCGATGCTGCGCCAGAAGCTCGGATGCTCGACCGGAGGATGCGGCGGCGGATCGGGCAGACGCCACACCGCGAGCGCCCCCAGCGCGACCAGCGCCGACTGCAGGCCGAGCAACGGCAGCGCACCCCAGCGGTCCGCCTGCGAGGCAGCTGCGATGCCAGCCAGCTGGCCGACGAACTGCAGCGCCGTCGCGAGGGCCACGGCGCGCGGCAGGTTGCCCCCGGCGACGGTCGGCAGCAGTGCGTCGCGGGTCGGCACAGCGAAGGCGCCGATCGAACCCGCGGCGAGGCCGTAGGCGATCAGCAGCGGATAGCTCAGCCCGCCGGCCCACAGGATCGCCCCAAGGACGAGCGGTGGCAGGGCGTAGAGGCAGTGATAGAGCAGCAGCAGGCGCCTGGCATTGTGCCGGTCGGCGACCAGCCCGCCCAGCGGCAGGAACAGGATGCCGGGCGCCATCAACGCCACCTGCGCGAGGCCGACGTAGAAGGCATTCATGTGCAGCACGATCGCGGCGAGCCACGAGAACAGCACCATCTGGATGCCGAGTGGCATGAACCAGCTGCCGAGGCCGACCAGATAGGCGGTGATGGAGGCGCGCTGCGAGGCCACGGGGAGGCTTGCTTCAGTCTGGAGTGAACTATATCTTGTAATCAGTTAGTGCCGCTTGCTCATCCAATAGTCAAAGACACTGTGCCCGACCTTCCGACCCCTCGGAATCCGGGCGGTGGCGGAGCGGAAGACGATGTCAGCATTCAACCGCGCCACTCTGGCGAAGGTCCTCGAAATCCTCGACAGCCCCAACGCAGGCGAAGCCTTGGCCGCGGCCAAGCTCGCTTCTGCAATGGTTCGGGAAGCCGGCCTCACGTGGGATGAGGTTCTCGCGAAGGAAATCGCCCGCCGCCCCGACCCCGCGACCGAGGAACGCCCGATCGGTCAGGGTCCGTTCGGCTACCGCCGCGACCGCGAGCTCTCGCCGCACGAGAAGTTCTTCATGGTGCTGCTGAGCCCCCGCACGCCGAGCGACATCAAGCGCCGGCTGCGCGGCTGGGAGGCCCGCGTCCTCGACGGCGAGATCACGCCGCAGGAATCGCAGGACCTCCAGACGATGTACCAGAGCTTCGTCGCCTAGCCCGCCTTACGCTGCGATCAGGACGTTCTGCTCGCGCTCGAGGACACGCCGCACCGCCGGCCGTGCCAGCATGCGATCCTTCCAGGCAGTGTAGTTCTTGAGTTCCGCGACCGGCAGGCCGATGCGCTTGCCCCAGCAGTAGAACACCAGCGCGTAGCCGTCGACGACGCTGAACTGGTCGCCGAGGATCCACTGCTTGGAGCCGATGATGCCGTCGATCTCCTTCAGCGCCGCATGAAAGTTGTCGCGGCCGGTCGCCTTGAGGTGATCGAACACCGCGGTATCCGTCGCGAAGCGCTCGGGCCGGCTGATGTGCGTAAAGGACGGATGCACCCAGTTGGAAAACCAGGCCATGAGCGAGATGGCGCGGGCGCGCTGCACCGGATCCTTGGGCATCAGCTGCGGGGCGTACTTCGCCGCGATGTAGTCGAGGATCGCCGTGTTCTCGATGATCGGACCGTCGTCGGTCACCAGCGCCGGCACGCGGCCGCGCGGATTGATTTTCAGGTACTCGGGGGCCTTCTGCTCGTTCTTGGCGAAGGCCAAGGGCTGGCCCTCGTACTTGGCGCCGCTTTCCTCGAGGCCGATATGAGACGCTGTCGAACAGGCGCCGGGCGCGTAGTAGAGCTTGAGCATTGTCTCCCCCTTCAGAGCGGCTTGGCGGCCCCGTTCGGCTTCACGCGATGCAGGAACTCTCGGCCGATCTTGACCCGCTTCACGCCGTCATACTCGACGATATCGGCGGTAGCGTAGGTTTCCGTCCAGTTCGACGGCAGGAACGAGCCCGAGCCGACCACATCGATCGGCGTGTTGGCCTCGGCCATCACGCGGCACTTGGCAGGGCCGAAGCCCGACGATGCGACGATCCGGGTCTTGTCGAAACCCGCCTTATCGAGCTCGGCGCGGAGATGGAAGATCGCCGCCGCCGACACACCGGTGCCGACCAGATAGCGCAGCTCCTCTTCCGAGCGGTAGCCGCGGATCGATTCCGGCGAATACTTTTCCAGCACCGCATAGGACGTCGCCGGATCGAGGCCCTCGACATAGCGGCCGCCGGTCGTGTCGAGGCGGAACGACAGCATGCCCTTGGCGGCAAGCTCCGGGAAACGCCGGCAGACCTCGAGGGAATCGGAGATCTCGCGGGCGAAATAGTCGGTCAGCACGGTCATCGGCTCGCCGGGAAACGTCTCGTAGAACATCTCCGCGGCGCGGACGGTGGAGCCGGCATAGCCGATCAGGGCATGCGGCATGGTGCCGAGGCCCTGCTCGCGGCCAAAGAAGTGCGCCGTCGCGTGGGTGGCGTTGCCGATGAAGCCCACAGCCCCGACCTTGCGCTTGGCACGCGCCGAACCGACCGAGGCGGCATAGGCCATCATCTCGGCCATCTCCTGGCCGGCGCAATGGCGTGCATCCATGGCCAGGAACGCCGTCTTGGGCATGTCGGCGCACATCGTCCAGGCGTTGTAGGCGGCGACGCAGGCCGGACCGAGCTTCTGCAGGAAGATCGTCTCGAGGTCCACGAGATGGAAGAACGAGCCGGTGATGTACATCATCGGCTCGCCCGCGCCGACCCACTTTCCCTCGCCGTAGCGCTGGTCGATCTCGATCTCGGTGTTGCGCGACCGGCCGGTTTCCCTCAGCCAGTCGAGCGCGAGCCGGGGCGCGAACACCACCGGCCGGCGCATGAAGATCGCGTAGGTGACCCGGGCGTCGCCGAAACGGCCGATCACCTTCTTCGTTCGATTGAAGTAGTGATCGGTGTAGCGCTCGATGTCGCCATTCGAAGGATGCGTCATGGGTTCTCCCCCGACCGTCGGCCGATTCTCCCGCCGGAGGTCAGACGGCTGCGCGCGCTCTCTGGACCGTCAGGCGCTCCGACTTGAGCTGCTCGGCAAGAAGGAAGGCAAGCTCCAGCGCCTGGCTGGCGTTGAGACGCGGATCGCATTGCGTCTCGTAGCGTTCGTTCAGGTTGTCGACCGTGATGTCGGTCGCGCCGCCGATGCACTCGGTGACCTCCTGGCCGGTCATCTCGAAATGCACGCCGCCGGGATGGGTGCCCTCGGCGCGGTGCACGGCGAAGAACTCCTTCACCTCGCGCAGGATGTTGTCGAAGTGGCGGGTCTTCCTGCCGTTCGACGCGGTCTCGGTATTGCCGTGCATGGGATCGCACGACCAGACCACCGACTTGCCGGCCTTCTTCACCGCGCGCACCAGAGGCGGCAGCTTCGAGGCGACGTTGTCGGCCCCCATGCGCACGATCATGACGATGCGACCGGGTTCGTTGGTCGGATTGAGCAGGTCGATCAGCTTTACCGTGTCGTCGACCGACAGCGAAGGACCGCACTTGAAGCCGAGCGGGTTGCGCACGCCACGCAGGAACTCGACATGCGCGCCGTCGGGCTGGCGGGTGCGGTCGCCGATCCACAGCATGTGGGCCGAGCAGTCGTACCAGTCGCCCGAGGTCGAATCGACGCGGGTCAGCGCCTCCTCGTACTGCAGCAGCAGCGCCTCGTGGCTGGTGAAGAAGTCGGTCTCGGCGATCTGTGGCGTGGTTGCCGAGGTGAGACCGCAGGCGGCCATGAAGTTCAGCGTCTCATCGAGCCGTGCCGCGAGGTCCTCATACTTGGCCGAAGCCGGCGAGGTGCGCACGAAGTCGAGATTCCAGCGGTTGACCTCGTGCAGGTCGGCGTAGCCGCCCTGGGCGAAGGCACGCAGAAGGTTCAAGGTCGCCGCCGACTGGTTGTAGGCCTGCACCATGCGCTCCGGATCGGGGATGCGCGCCTCGGCGGTGAACTCGAAGCCGTTGACGTTGTCGCCGCGATAGCTGGGCAGCTCGACGCCACCCACCTTCTCAACATTGGAAGAGCGCGGCTTGGCGAACTGGCCGGCCATTCGGCCAACCTTCACCACGGGCACGCCGGCGCCGTAGGTCAACACGACGGCCATCTGCAGCAGCACGCGGAAGGTGTCGCGGATGTTGTTGGCGGTGAAATCCTGGAAGCTCTCGGCGCAATCGCCGCCCTGCAGCAGGAAGGCATCGCCGTTGGCCACCTTGGCCAGAGCCGTCTTGAGCTTGCGCGCCTCGCCGGCAAAGACCAGCGGCGGATAGCGGCGCAGCCGGGACTCGGCGTTGGCCAGCACGGCCGCGTCCGGATAGACCGGCATCTGCAGGGCAGGCCGGGCGCGCCAGCTCGTCGGAGTCCAGTCGGGCGCGCTTGCGCTTCGGGATTGGGCCTTAGCGGCAGGCTTAGAGGCCTGAATCGCCGTCATTTCTTCCTCCTGAGCCCGTGCGGCCAACTGGCCGCGGGGGTCGGTAAAACGGACGGTGAAACTATACGCGCTGTGGATAAAAGGCCAGACGGCCCGAGGGCCCCGTTTCGCCTATTCCGCAGCCGCTTTTCGGGGTGCCGGCTCCGCCCGCGGCGTGCGCATGGTGACGAATTCCTCCCCGGCTGTGGGGTGAATGCCCACGGTGGCGTCGAACTGGGCCTTGGTGGCCCCCGCCTTCACCGCAACGGCCAGTCCCTGGATCAACTCGGCGGCATCGTCGCCCACCATGTGGCAGCCCACGACCTTGTCGGTTGCCGCTTCGACGATCAGCTTCATGAAGGTGCGCTGCTTGCGATCACCCAGTGTGTACTTCATCGGCGTGAAGGTCGAGGTGAACACCCGGAGTTCGCCCAGCGTGCGTCGGGCTTCTTCCTCGCTCAGGCCGACATTCGCCATCTCCGGCTGACAGAAAACTGCCGAGGGCACGTTGCGGTGGTCGGGCTTGCGCGGCTTGTTGCCGAAGACGGTGTCGGCGAAGGCATGGCCCTCGCGCACCGCCACGGGCGT
>CAYZQZ010000289.1:0-5640 GCA_964480235.1 uncultured Reyranella sp.
AGGGCAAGCTGTTCGCCGGCCTGCTGCGGGTGGCCGAGCGCTGCCCGGCCTGCGACCTCGATCTTCGCGGCGAGGACGCCGGCGACGGTCCGGCGGTGTTCGTGATCCTGGGACTGGGAGCGCTGATCATGCTGGCGGTGTTCTGGGTCGAGTTCCGGTTCGAGCCGCCGTGGTGGCTGCATGTCGTGCTGTGGGTGCCGATCACCTTCGGTGCGGCGGTGTGGATGCTGCGCGTGCTCAAGGCCTGGCTGATCGCGCAGCAGTACCGTCATCGCTCGACCGCGCTCGAGGAGTAGAAGGCGCCATGTTCAAGCTGCGACCGCTGTTCTGGCCGACCGTGATCTCGCTGCCGATTCTCGTTTTCTCGCTCGCGCTCGGCTTCTGGCAGATGGAGCGCCGCGAATGGAAGCGCGACATCCTCGACCGCATCGCCCACAACCAGGCCACTCCCGCGATCGCTTTCGACGCGCTGATCAAGGCCGACCCGCTGCTGCACGAGTACGGCAAGGTTCGGGTCTCCGGCACCTTCCTGCACGACAAGGAGTTCCACCTCGCCGCGCGCAGCCTCCGCAACAAGGTCGGCATGCAGATCGTGACGCCGATCAGGCTCGATGACGGCCGTATCGTGCTGTTCGATCGCGGCTGGGTGCCCTCGGAGCAGAAGGAGGGCGCCAGCCGCCCCACCGGGCAGATCGCGGGCAAGGTCGAGCTCACCGGCGTCGTGCGCCGCAACCAGATTCAGCGCCAGTTCGCCCCGGACAACGCGCCGGACAAGAACGTGTGGTTCCATGTCGACGTGCCCCTGATGCGCAAGCTGGCCGGCGGCAAGCCCGACCCCGTGCTCGACACGTTCTTCCTCGAGGCCGACGCCACGCCCAACCCGGGCGGCGTGCCGATCGGCGGCCAGACCCGCCTCGACATCCCCAACGATCATCTGCAGTACGCCATCACCTGGTTCGCGATCGCGCTGGCCCTGGCCGGCGTCTATCTCGCCTATCACTGGGAGAATGGCCGGCTGACGGTGAACGGACGGACCAAGGGAAAGAGCTGAGCATGCCCGGCCTCGCCAACGACGCCTACGCCGAGCTCGAACGGCGCTTCGGGCGCATGAGCGCGGTCAACCGCGCCGGCGCCATCCTGAACTGGGACCGTTCGACCATGATGCCGGCCGGTGCGAGCGAGGATCGCGCCGATCAGCTCGCCACCCTGAACGTGATCGCGCACGAGATGATGGTGGCGCCCGACATGCCCGACCTGCTGGCGCGGGCAGAGGAGGCAGGCCGCGAACTCGATTCGTGGCGGGCCGCCAATCTGCGCGAGATGCGCCATGCCTGGATGCATGCCAGTGCCCTGCCCGGCGCGTTGGTCGAGGCGCGCACGCGCGCCGCGTCGACCTGCGAGATGGTGTGGCGCGAGGCGAAGAAGAGCGCCGACTTCAAGTCGTTGCTGCCGAGCTTCACAGAGGTGCTGAAGGTCACGATCGAGGTGGGCCAGGCCAAGTCCGCCGCGCTCGGCGTGCCGCTCTACGACGCGCTGCTCGACGAATATGAGCCCGGCGGCCGTTCGGTGCGCATCGATGCGCTGTTCGCCGAACTCAGGTCGTTTTTGCCCGGCATGCTGGCGAAGGTGCTCGATCGCCAGGCTAGCCGCCCCGAGCCCCTGCCGCTCGACGGGCCGTTCTCCGTCGACGCCCAGCGCGCGCTCGGTACCGAGATGGCACGCACGCTGGGTTTCGACTTCCACAACGGTCGCCTCGATGTCTCGGCGCATCCCTTCACCGGCGGCACACCGGACGACGTGCGCATCACCACGCGTTACGACGAAAAGGATTTCGCCCGCGCCCTGATGGGTGTGCTGCACGAGACTGGCCACGCGCTCTACGAAGCCGGCCTGCCGCGCGACTGGCGCCGCCAGCCGGTCGGTCTGGCGCGCGGCATGGTGCTACACGAGAGCCAGTCGCTGTTGATGGAAATGCAGGCCTGCCGCAGCCGCGCCTTCGTCGACTTTGCCGCCCCGCGCATGCGCTCGGCCTTCGGCAAGAGCGGACCCGCCTGGACCGCGGACAACATCCATCGCGTCTATACGCGCGTCGCCCCCGGCTTCATCCGGGTCGATGCCGACGAGGTCACCTATCCGCTGCACATCATGCTGCGCTACCGGCTGGAGCGGGCCATCCTGGGCGGCGATCTGAAACTCTCGGATCTGCCCGGCGCCTGGAACGACGGCATGAAGGAACTGCTCGGCATCGTCCCGCCCGACGATTCGCTGGGCTGCCTGCAGGACATTCATTGGCCCGACGGCGCCTGGGGCTATTTCCCGACCTACACGATGGGCGCCCTGGCGGCGGCCCAGCTCTTCGCCGCGGCCCGGCGGGCAGTGCCTGGTCTGCTGGAGGCCATCGGAAAGGGCGATTTCACCCCTCTTCTGGGCTGGCTGCGTGCCAATGTTCACGGTCAGGGCTCGATCGGCGGCACCGACTGGATCCTGGCCCAGGCCACCGGGGCGCCGCTCGGCGTCGCTTCCTTCAAGGCACATCTGGAAAGCCGCTACCTGTCGGCGTAAGAGGGGGGCATGCTCGACCTGCGTCCCAACTGCGAGTGCTGCGACAAGGACCTGCCCAACGGCGCGCCCGACGCCCTGATCTGCACCTTCGAGTGCACGTTCTGCGCGGACTGCGCGCGAACTCGTCTGGGCGGTACATGCCCGAATTGCGGTGGGGATCTCGTGAAGCGTCCGACGCGTCCGGATCGGATGCTTGCCAAGTACCCCGCCTCGACCAAACGAGTCCGGAAAGACCACGCCGCCTGCAAGCAGGTCGCGTAAGTCGGAGTTCTTCCCGTGCAGTTCATCAGTACGCGCCACGGCTCGCAGGGATCGCCCGCGCCGCTTGGCTTCGAAGACATCATGCTGGCGGGCCTGGCCCGTGACGGCGGCCTCTATTTGCCCGCCGAGTGGCCGCAATTTTCCAAGGCCGAAATCGCCGCCATGCGCGGTCTGTCCTACGTCGATCTCGCCTACGTCGTCATGCGGCCGTTCGTCGGCGACACGTTCGACGAGGCGACCTTCCGCAAGCTGATCCGTGAGGCTTATGCCTCGTTCGACGCGCCGGACGTGCTGCCGCTGAAGCCGCTCGGGGACAGCGGCCTGCATCTGCTCGAGCTGTTCCATGGACCGACCCTGGCGTTCAAGGACGTGGCCCTGCAATTGCTCGGCCGCATGCTCGGCCATACGCTGCAGCGCAAGGGCCAGCACGCCACCATCATCGGTGCCACCTCGGGTGACACCGGCTCGGCGGCGGAGGAGGCGGTGCGCGATCGCAAGGGTATCGACATCTTCATGCTGTTCCCGCGCGGCCGGGTGAGTGAGGTGCAGCGCCGCCAGATGACGACGATCACGGCGCCCAACGTGCACAACATCGCCGTCCAGGGCACATTCGACGACTGCCAGGACCTCGCCAAGGCCTGCTTCAACGACCTCGCGTTCCGCGACCGTCATTCCCTGACCGCCGTAAACTCGATCAACTTCGCGCGCGTGATGGCGCAGATCGTCTACTACTTCTGGTCCGCGCTGAAGCTCGGCGCGCCGGATCGGCCGGTTGCGTTCTCGGTGGCGAGCGGCAATTTCGGCAACGTCTATGCGGGCTACGGCGCACGCCAGATGGGCCTGCCGGTGTCGCACTTCGTGGTCGCGACCAATGCCAACGACATCCTGGCGCGCTTCTTCGCCAGCGGCGCCATGACCATGTCGGAGGTCGTGCCGACCTACAGCCCGAGCATGGACATCCAGATTTCCAGCAACTTCGAGCGGCTGTTGTTCGATCTCTACGGCCGCGACGGCAAGGCGCTGGCCGAGGCGATGGCGAGCTTCCGCAAGACCGGAACGCTGAAGGTCGGCGCCAACGCCCTGGGAGGCGTGCGCGATCTGTTCGACGCCGGACGGCTGGACGACGAGGGCACCTTGAAGGCGATCGCCGACTGCAAGGCGCGTTTCGGCGAGACGCTCGATCCGCACTCCGCCGTCGGCTACGAAGTCGCCCAGCACCATCGCCGTGACAAATCTGTGCCGATGGTCGTGCTGGCGACTGCCCACCCGGCCAAGTTCCCGGACGCGGTCGAGAAGGCGGTCGGCGTGCGGCCTGCGCTGCCGCCGCGGCTCGCCGACCTGCTGGAACGTACCGAGCGGGTCGAAGGTCTGGGCAACGATGCCGCCGCCCTGAAGGCGTTGATCGACGAACGCATGGCGGCGCTGCGGCAGCCGCGTGCGGTTCGGCGCTAGGATCGGAACCATGAACAACGTCCGGGTCACCACTCTCGCCAATGGCCTGCGCATCGCCGTCGATCCCATGCCCGAGGTCGAGTCGGCCTCGCTCGGCATCTGGGTCGCCTGCGGCACGCGCCATGAGAGCGCCGAGCTCAACGGCATGGCGCACATGCTCGAGCACATGGCGTTCAAGGGCACCCGCACCCGCAGCGCGCGGGCGATCGCCGAGGACATCGAGAATGTCGGCGGCAGCCTGAACGCCTATACCGGCCGCGAGATCACGGCCTACCACGCCTCCGTCCTCAAGGAAGACGCCGGACTGGGACTGGAGCTGATCGCCGACATCCTGCGCAACTCGGTATTCGACCCCGACGAACTGCAGCGCGAGCGCGGCGTCATTCTGCAGGAGATCGGCCAGGCCCTCGACACGCCCGACGACCTGATCTTCGACCGTTTCCAGTCGACCGCTCTGCCCGGCCAGCCGCTGGGCCGGCCGGTGCTCGGCACCGCCGAATCGGTCGAGTCGATCGGCCGCGACGACCTCTTCGCCTTCTTGGCCCGCCACTACACCGCCTCGAACATGGTGCTGTCGGCGGCCGGCCGCGTCGAGCACGACCGGATCGTCGAGCTGGCCGACAAGTTTTTCGGCTCGGTGCCGCGCACGCCGGCCAACGCCGAGGCGCCGGCGCCGCTCGCCTATGTCGGCGGCGATGGCCGCGAGGTACGGACGCTCGAGCAGGCGCACCTGCTGCTGGGCTGCCAGGGTATCGGCTATCGTGATGCCGACTACTACGCCATGGCAGTCTACGCGACGCTGTTCGGCGGCGGCATGTCCTCGCGTCTGTTCCAGCGCATCCGCGAGGATCGCGGCCTGGTCTACGGTATCCACTGCTTCAATGCCGCCTATGCCGACGGTGGCCTGTTCGGCATCTACGCCGGCACCGGCGAGGACGATCTCGGCGAGCTCGTCCCGGCGGTATGCACCGAGTTCGTCGGTGTCGCCGACACGATCGACGAGGCCGAGCTGGTGCGGGCGCGCAACCAGATCAAGGCCGGCACGCTGATGGCGCTCGAATCCAGCGGCTCGCGCTGCGAGCAGGCGGCCCGGCACCTGCTGATCCACAATCGCCCGATCCCCTACGAGGAGATCGTGGCGAAGATCGAGGCAGTCGATGCTGCCGCCGTGCGCCGCGTCGCCCGTCGCCTGCTGGAAGGCGATCTCACCCTCGCGGCGCTGGGCCCGATCGACGGACTGGAATCGCTCGACAAGATCGCGTCGCGACTGGCGGCGTAAGCAGTGAGCGCGCCACTCCGTGGCGCTCTTCCCCTTGCTCTAAATCCTGATGAGCGCCACGGAGTGGCGCGCTCCCAGCAAAAAGG
>CAYZQZ010000290.1:0-5633 GCA_964480235.1 uncultured Reyranella sp.
AGCGGCACCGGCTCGCCCAGCATCGCCGCGATCCGGTCGGCCCACGCGCCGGCGGCATTCACCACCTTGGGCGCCTCGATCGGCCCGTCGCTCGTCTCGACGCGCCAGACCTCGCCCACGCGTTCGAGGCCGGTCACGGTCACGCCTTCCAGGTTTTCCGCACCCTTCGCGACGGCGGTTCGGCGGAAGGCTTGTGTGGCGCGGAACGGATCGGCCGCGCCGTCGCGTCGGGATACCACGCCGCCGGGGCAGTGCTCCGACACCGCGGGCACCAGGCGCCGCAGTTCCGTGCGGTCGATAAGTTCCTCGTGCGTGAAGCCGCGCATGCGCAGATCGTCGACCCGCGCCTTGAAGCCCGCGAGTTCCTCGTCGTTCTCGGCGACCAGCACGGTGCCGTGGCTGGTGAAGCCGCAATCGTCGCCGACCAGTGCCTCGATATGTTCCCAGATCTCCATCGACGAGATCGACAGCGGGATCTCCGCGAGGTCGCGCGCCAGCTGGCGCACGCCGCCGGCATTGACGCCCGAGGCGTGCCGGCCGGCATAGTCCTTCTCGACCAGGATCGGCTTCAGGCCGCGCAGTGCCAGATGCAGCGCCGTCGAGCAGCCATGGATGCCGCCGCCGATCACCACGACGTCGGCGTTTCGGCTCACGCCTAGCGCTCCACGGCCTTGCGCTCGGCCTCGGCGATCGGCAGCGAAGCGAGTTCGGCGAGCGTGATCGGCTTCACCGGCGGTCGCAGGCGGTAGTAGCCGACCTCGGCCGGCGACAGGCCGCGCTCCTCGGCAATCAGCTCGGTGACGGTGAGGCCGCACAGCCTGCCCTGGCACGGCCCCATGCCGCAGCGGAGGAAGGCCTTCATCTGGTTCGGACCCTCGCAGCCCAGCCGAGCCATCTCGCGTACCTGGGCCGCCGTCGCTTCCTCGCAGCGGCAGGCGAGCGTGGCGCCATCGGGCCGGCGCAGGGCGTCGCTTGGCCGATAGAGCTCGTCGAGAAAGGCACGGCCCATCTCCTCGCGCTGCAGCCGCTGTCGGACGGTCTGGGGATCCGGCACCGCGGCCTCGGGCTTCAGCGCGCGAACGACGGCGATCGCGGCGATGCGGCCGCGTTCGGCCGCCGCCGTGCCGCCGGCGATGCCCGCGCCATCGCCCGCCACGAAGATGCCGGGAACGGAACTCTGGAAATCGTCGTCGAGCACCGGCACGAAACAGAGCTGGCGCTCGCTCCAGCGATGCTCGGCGCCGGCCGCCATCGCCAGGTTGACGTTCGGCACCACGCCCTGGTGCAGCAGCAGAAGGTCTGCCGGCAGGCGCCGTCCGTCGGCCACGACCTCGCGCAGCTTGACCTCACCCGTTGCCGCGAGATCCTGCACCGACCGCACCGGCACCTTGGCCTTTACTTCGCGGACCAGCGCGAGGCCCTTTCGAACGTAAGGCGAAAGCAGGAAGTCCGGCAGGTGCATCGCCGCCCGCAGCCAGTTCAGCCTCACCGTGGTGTCGAGGATCGCCTCGATCTTGCCGCCGGCGCGCAGCAGCTGTGCCGCCAGCAGCCAGAGCAGCGGACCGTTGCCCGCCATCACGATACGGCCGGTCGGCAGCAGGCCCTGCGCCTTGAGCGCGGTCTGCACGGCGCCGGCCGTCATGACGCCCGGCAGGGTCCAGCCCGGAATCGGGAACGGCCGCTCCAGCGAGCCGGTCGCCACGATCACGCGACGCGCCTGGAGAAGCCGCGCCTTGCCTGCGATGGAAATTCCGACACCGAGATTGCGGTCGAGGCTCCAGACCGTGGCGCCGTTCACGATGGTCGCGCCGCTTGCCCTGGCCTCGGTGGCCAGTGCCGTGCCTGCCCAATAGTCGTCACCCAGGATGCCGCGATTGCGCACCGGATTGGCGGTGATGCCGCGATAGATCTGGCCGCCAACACCGGGATTCTCGTCGAGCAGCAGGGTCGAGAGGCCGGCACGCGCCGCTATCGACGCGGCGGCGAGGCCCGCCGGTCCGGCGCCGACGACGACCAGGTCCCACGAGGATGCGAGATCGCTCATCGGCCGGCCTCACGCTTGCCGATCTGGGTTTCGATCTTCATGCCTTCGCGCACCGGCACCAGGCAGCCCTGGCGGCTGCCGACGCCGTCGACCGTGACCAGGCATTCGAAACACGCACCCATCAGGCAGTACGGCGCGCGCGGCGCACCGCTCACCGGCGTGGTGCGGCAATGATCGATGCCGGCGGCCAGCATGGCGGCAGCCACGGTGTCGCCAATGCGGGCGCGGATCGCCTTGCCGTCGACGGTGAGCGTCAAGGTGGCGCCGGTGTCACCCAGCCGCTTGAACATTCGGATCTCCTTTGAACCGGCGCGCACTGAAGGGCGCGACCAGCGACGGATCGAGCGCTCCGCGCGCGATCATGGGCGCGATGCTGAGCGCATGGTTGGCGGCGAGGGTCACGCCGGAATGGCAGCACACCGTGAAGGCGCCGGGATGGCTCTCCGACTGGTCGTAGATCGGGAAGCCGTCCTGGGTCATGACGCGGATCGCGCTCCAGGTCCGCACGACGTTGGCGCCGGCCAGCAGCGGGAACATGCGCACCGCGCGCTCGGCCTCTGTGGCGCTGACGCCCAAAGTGAGCCCTGACGGATCAATGCTCTCTTCCTTGGAATCGCCGATCATCACCGTCCCCTCATCGGTCTGGCGCAAGGTGACGACGGGATGGTTGAGAAACGGCCGCAGCCGTTCGGTGACGACGATCTGACCGCGTTCGGGTTTCATCGGACACTCCAGCCCGACCATCGGCGCCAGCCGCATGTTGGCGTTGCCGGCGGCCAGCGCCACCTTGGCGGACCGCACTTCGCCGTGGGATGTGCGCAGGCGGAACTCACCGCCCTCCTGCACGATGTCCTCGACCCGGTGACTCGGCAGATAGGTCACGCCGCGCGCCGCGATCGCCGTATGCAGCGTGCGGAACAGGCGGAGCGAGTTGACGTGGCCGTCGAGCGGACAGTAGCTGCCGCCCACCACCTCCGGCCCGATGTCGGGCAGCATCTTTTGCACCTCGGCGCGGCCCAGGATCTCGGTCTTGTAGTCGACGATGCCCGGCTGGTTGTGCAGGCGCTTCAGCACGGTGGCGCGGTTCTCGAGTTCCCGCTCCGACAGGGCGAGATGAAAGCCGCCCGGCCGCTGGAAACTGACGTCGAGGCCGGTCTCCTGCTTCAGCAGATCGGCGAAGCCGCCCCACTGATTGGACGAGCGGATCGTCCAGCCGGCATAGGGCGCCAGCCCCAGCCCCTTGCTCTGCACCCACACGAGCGCGAAGTTGCCGCGGCTCGCGCGCACGGCGCGGTCGCCCTCGTCGAGCACGGCGACACGGCAGCCTTCGCGCGCCAGGCCCCAGGCCGTGGCGACGCCGACCAGTCCGCCACCCACGACCGCGACGTCGAAGGCGTCAACGGCCATCGTTGCCTCGTCCGACCAGCAGCCGCTCCAGCCCATAGGCGCGATCGAGCGCGACCAGCGCCGCCACCGTGATGGCGATCACGCAGGCCGAGACCGAGGTCACCAGCGGGTCGATATTGTCCTGGATGTAGAGAAACATCTGCACCGGCAAGGTTACCGTACCCGGGGCCGAAACGAACACCGTCATCGTGACTTCATCGAAGGAATTGATGAAGGCGAGCGCCCAGCCGCTGATCAGGCCGGGCGCCACCAGCGGCAGGGTGATGCGCCGCAGCACCGTCCATTCCGAGGCGCCGAGCGACACCGCGGCATGCTCGATCGCCCGGTCGAGCCCGATCGCCGACGCGAGCGTGAGCCGCAGCGCGAACGGCAGCACGATCACGATGTGGGCCAGCACGAGACCGGCGAAGGTCCCACCCAGCCCGATCTGGGTGAAGAAACGCAGGAAGGCCACGCCGAGCACGATGTGCGGGATCATCAGCGGCGACATGAACAACGCGCTCATGGCCTCGCGGCCGGGGAAGCGATAGCGCGCGATCGCCAGCGCCGCCGGCACCGAGATCGCCACCGCGACTGCAGACGACAAGGCGCCCAGCCCCAGGCTGCGCCAGAACGCGGCGATGAATTCGGGATAGCGCGCGATCGCCCTGAACCAGCGCAGCGACCAGCTATGGGTCGGAAACGACAGATAGCCTTCCGGCGTGAAGGCGACGAAACAGACGACCAGGATGGGCGCCAGCATGAACACCACGAACAGCGTGTGGTAGGCGAGCGCCACCGGACCGTTGCGGCTCATTTGGGCCCGCTCATCCGAACACCTGCGCGTAGCGCCGCTCGACCAGGCGGTTGGAGCCCTGCACGATCAGGACCAGCGCGAGCAGCAGCAGCACCGCCACGGCCGCCCCCAGCGGCCAGTTGAGCGTGTTGAGGAATTCGTCGTAGGCAAGCGTCGACGCGACCTTCAGGCGGCGGCCACCGATGATCGCGGGCGTGGCGAACGCCGAAGCGGCGAGCGCAAAGACGATCACCGCGCCGGACAGGATGCCGGGCATGGCCTGCGGCAGCACGATCCGGCGCAGGACAGTGAAGGGCCCGGCGCCCAGCGCCACAGCGGCGTTCTCGATCTGCGGATCGAGCCGCTGCAGCGACGCCCAGACCGACAGCACCATGTACGGCATCAGCACGTGGGTGAGCGCCACGATCACGCCGGTCTCGGTGAACATGAAGGGCGGTGGCGACGAGATAACGCCGAGTGACATCAGGGCCTTGTTGACGATGCCGCTGTTGCCGCCGAACAGCAGCGCCCAGCCGAGCGTGCGCGCCACGACCGAAATCAGCAGCGGTCCCAGGATCACCAGCAGGAAGAGGCCGCGCCACGGGCTCCTCATGCGATTGAGGATGTAGGCCTCCGGCGCGCCGAACAGCGCCGACAGCACCGTGACCGTCACGGCGATCCGGAAGGTCCGCCCGAAGACCTCGTAGTAGTAGGAATCTTCCAGCACCTCGCGCCAGTTCTTGAGGATGAAGACCGGCTCGATGCCCTTGTACTGACCCCAATCGTGGAACGAGAGCGCCACCGTCATGGCGAGCGGCACCATGACCACGCCGGCGAACAGCATCAGCGCCGGCAGGCTGAGGAGGTACGGCATCGCCTTCATGTTCCTCCCCCGTCATCGGGGGAGGTGGCGACGCCATACGGCGCCGGAGGGGTCATGAGCGTCACGGCGAGGCTCATGACCCCTCCGTCCGCTTCGCGGACACCTCCCCCGATGACGGGGGAGGATTCGCCTGCCAGCCAAGATGCACGGTGGCGCCTTCGGCCGGCATGGCCTCGCCGCTGTTCTGTCGGATCACCGTGACCAGGCCGGACGCGGTTTCGACCTGATAGAGCCAGTGATTGCCCTGGAAGATGCGGGTGCGCACCGTGCCGGCAAGACCGGACTCGGCGAAGAAGATGCGCTCCGGCCGTACTGTGAGTCCGTTCACCAGATTGGTCTTGCCAAGGAAGCCCGCCACGAAGGCGCTGGCCGGCCGCTCATACACTTCGTGCGGCGGTCCGACCTGCTCCGCCTTGCCGTGGTTCATCACCACGATGCGGTCGCTGAGCGCCATCGCCTCGGCCTGATCGTGCGTCACCAGGATGGTGGTGGTGCCGACGGTGCGCTGGATCTGCCGCAGCTCG
>CAYZQZ010000291.1:0-5618 GCA_964480235.1 uncultured Reyranella sp.
GACATCGATTCGAAGGTGAGAGGCACCTGGAAGGTACGTGCCAGGCCGAGCGTGGCGCGCGCCTCCGGCGGCAGGCGTGTCACGTCCTGGCCGGCGAAGGCCACGGTGCCGGTCGTCACCGGCAGGTCGCCGGTGAGGCAATTGAAGAACGTCGACTTGCCCGCACCGTTGGGGCCGATCAGGCCGAGAATGTCGCCTTCCTCGACCGATACCGAAACGTCGTCGACCGCCTTGAAGCCGCCGAAGGCCTTGGTGACGTTGCGGGCGTCGATCAGACTCATTTGCGACGTTCCAGGAGCGACAGCAAGCCGCTTGGCAGGAAGCGAGCGATGATGACGATGATCGCGCCATAGACGATGAAGGTGAGGCCTGCGCCCTTGCTGCCGAGATAGGAGTTCGACAGCTCTTCCAGCGGCACCAGGATCAGCGCACCAACCAGCGGTCCGAACAGATGGCCCGCACCGCCAAGTGCCGCCATCACCACCATCTTGACCGAAATCAGGATGTCGAATCCCGAGTTGGGGTCGACGAAATTGAACATGCAGAGATAGAGCGAGCCCGCCAGCGCGGCGAAGGCGCCGCTCAGCATGTAGGCGTAGAGCTTGTACTTGCCGGCAGAGACACCGAGCGAGCGCGCCGCGCGCTCGCTGTCCTTGATGGCCCGCAGGTAGAAGCCCATTCGACTACGTTCGATCCACCACGTCAGACCGAGCAGGAAGGCCAGCACACCAAGGAAGATATAGTGATAGGGAGCCGCCGATATGAAAGTCAGGTCGAGCATTGTGCGCGGCATCGCCGGGCCGGTGAGGCCCTGGGCGCCGCCAAGGAACTCGCTGGTAGAGGCCAGCACGCGCACAAGCTCAGCGACGGCGATGGTCGCCATGCTGAAATAGTGCCCGGAAAGCCGCAGGGTCGGCACGCCGATGACCGCAGCGACAGCGACACTCAGCGCCATGCCGATCGGTGCGCCCGTGATCGGCGGCCACTCGAGATGAGTGTAGACCACGACCGACGCATAGGCCCCGAAGCCGAAGAACACGGCGTGGCCGACCGACACCTGGCCGGCATAGCCGCCCACGATGTTCCAGGCCGAGGCGCCGATCGCCGCGAGCAGCACCAGAGCGCCGAGGCGCTGCCACACCGCCGACCCCTCGACCAGAAGGGGATAGGCCAGGACCAGCAGGGCGAGCGCGCCCGGGATCAACCACCGCTTCACGCCGCCGCGCCTCAGGCCTTGCCCATGAGGCCCTGCGGACGGAACCACAGCACCAGGACGAACAGGACATAGACGATCACGTCCTTGTACACCGGACCAATCAGGTAGGCCGACAACGACTCAACGACGCCGATGATCAGGCCGGCAACCAGCGCGCCCAGCACGCTGCCGAAGCCGCCGAACGATACCGTCACGAACGCGATGATGGCGAGCGTCTCGCCGACCGTCGGTGAGGTGTAGAAGAAGTTGGCGATCAGCGCGCCCGCGATGCCGGTGGCAGCGCCGGCCATGCCCCAGGCCAGCGCCTGCATGCGCTGCGGCCGGATACCCATCAATTGGGCTGCCGTCGCATCTTCCGAAACGGCGAGCATGCGGCTACCGATTGCCGTCCGCGTCAGGATCAGGTGCAGGGCCAGGGTGATGGCGAGCCCCATGCCGCCGGCCAACACCCGGCTGCCCTCGAAGCGAAGATCGAAGAGGGTGAACGATCCGCCGACCATGGTGTCAGGCAGGGTCTTGAAGTTGGCGCCGAAGTACCAGAAGGCCGTGTAGCGCAGGAACAGTGCCAGGCCGAACGTGCCCAGGATCTGGGCCAACATCGGCCCCTTCATGATGTGGCGCACAAGCAGGAAGTAGGACAGCACGCCGAGCGTCGCGATCATCATCGCCGCGACCGGCACGGCGGCGAACGGGCCGCCGCCCAGCGCCGTCCAGACCATGACGGCGCTGTACATGCCCAGCATGACGAAGTCGCCGTGCGCGAAGTTCACGACGTTCATCATGCCCCAGATCAGGGTCAGGCCGGACGAGAACAGGGCGTAGACCGCGCCGAGCAACAGCCCGCTCACGATCACCTGTGCCAGCGTGATCGACATCAGTCCCCGCTCTTGCCCAGACCCGGAATGGCGCCTGCCGGCCCGTTATGAGGTGCCACTACCATCCCTTGTACGGAAGGATCACCTCGGCGGTGGCGCGTGCCTTGGGCGCGATCGTGACGTACTGGCCACCGCGCATCTGCGTCACCACCGACGCCGCCAGGATGTTCTGGCCCTTGTCATCGAACTTCACGCCGTCATAGCCCGCAACCATCTGCTCGGCCGGCAGGTTCGTCGCCTTGAGTGCGTCGCGAATCTTGACCGGATCGGTCGAGCCGGCGCGGTTGATCGCGTCGGCCATGACCAAGAAGCCCTGCAGGCCGCGCACCGAGACATCGTCGAGATCGTCGCCGTTGGTCTTCTTTTTGTAGAGCGCATTGAACAGCGCAGGCACCGAGCCCGGCTTGCCGGCCGAGAACGCCGAGCGGTTGACCACGCCCTCGACCTGGTTGGCCATATTCTTGACGAAGGCAGGATCGTTGAAGCCGGCATTGTCGGCGATCATGATCGACGGCTTCCAGTTCAGCTCCTTCATCGTCTTGGTGTAGAGGATCGCGTCCGACGTATAGGAGATGAAGATCAGCACGTCGGGGTTCTTCTCCTTGAGCTGCAGCACCTGCGGCTGCACGTCGGAGGAGTTGGCCGAGTAGGAGATCTTCTGGGTGATCGGCAGCCCGTCCTTCTCGAACTGGCTGGCAATCACGCCGGCGACCGAGTTGCCGTATTCCGTGTTCTCATGCACCAGCGCGATCGAGCCGACCTTGCGGCCCGCCGCCTTCTGCTCCTTGAGGAAGGTCGAGTAGGCGCGCGCGAAGTCACCGGCGACCGGCGTGGTGCGGAAGAAGAACTTGAATCCGCGTTCGGTCAGGTTTGCCGCCACCGACTCGGCAGTCAGGAACGGAATGCCGTGGCGCTCGGCGATCGCCGACGCGGTCACCGTGATGCCCGACTGGTAGGCACCGATCAGGGCGGCGACCTTTTCCTCGGTGATCAGACGCAGCGCCTGGTTCTGGCCAGCCGCCGGCGTGCCCTGGTTGTCGGCGAAGATCAGCTCGATCTTGGCGCCCTTCAGGCCCGGCAGGCCGCCCCCCTTGGCGAGCGGAATGATCTTGGCGAGATCGGCATTGCCGTTGTTGACGACGTCGGCGCCGACCTCGATCGCCATCTTTGAGTAGTTGCCCGCGGTCGCGGAGTTACCGCTCAGCGGATAGATGACGCCGATCTTGACCGGCGCCGCCTGGGCGAAAGCCCTGCGCCCCGTAAACCCTGTCGCCAGCGCCGCAGCGCCGGCCATCGTCAAGCGACGTGTGGTCTTGAACATGCGTGATCCCCCTTGAACTGATCGTTCCACCCCGTTGGCGGAAAGATTGGCACGAGCCCCGCCGCTTTAGCAAACCCTGTAACGCTCGATCGCGGACGGATCGAGCTCGATGCCGAGGCCGGGCCCCTCCGGCAGCAGGACATGGCCAGCCTCGAGCTTGAGCGGCTGCTTGAGCAGCCGGGTGCGCAGCTCGTTGTCGCTCATGTCGTATTCCAGCATCAGCGGATGCGGCGGATGCTCGGTGTGCGGCGTATCCGGCAGTGCCGCGATCAGGTGGCAGGCCGTCGCCAACCCGACCGCGCCGCCCCAGACATGGGGCGCCACGCGCAGATTGGACGCCTGCGCCAGGATTGCGATACGGCGGGCCTCGGTCAAGCCGCCGACGCCGGGCACCGAGGGCTGCACGATATCGATGCAGCGGCCGTCGATCAGCGCCTTGAAGTCGCGCATCGTGTGGTGCGCCTCGCCCGCTGCCAGCGGGATCGGCGAGCGCGCTCGGAGCTCGGCATAGCCGCGCAGGTCGCCCGGCGGCACCGGCTCCTCGATCCAGTGGATGCCATAGGGTTCGATGGCCCGCGCGCATTCCAGCGCGACGTCGGGCGTATAGGCGCCGTTGATGTCGACCAGCAAAAGCTTGTCGGGCCCCAGCGCCTCGCGCGCCTGCTTCACCCGCGCGACGTCGCTCTTGATGCCGCGGCCGATCTTGATCTTGGCCCCCGCATAGGGATGCGACGCCGCTTCAGCCAGCATGTGCTCCAGCTGGCGGTCGGGATCGCCAGAAAAGAAGCCGGTCGAGGCATAGGCCGGAATGCGCGTTCGCGCGCAGCCGCCGATCAAGTCGCAGACGCGCACGCCGAACCCGCGGGCGATGGCGTCGAACAGCGCCACGTTGATCGCGGCCAGCGCCGAGGTCAGCTGGTTGCCGACGCCCAGGTGGTACATCGAATTGCGGATGCGCGCCTCGATATGTTCGAAGTCGAACACGCTGCGGCCCGCGAACATCGGCTCGATCATGCGGAAATATTCCCGCGTGACGTGGGGATTGCCGAACGCCTCGCCGATGCCGCGCACGCCCTGGTCGGTCTCGATTTCGACCAGCCCGCCCTGCCGGCGGTTGCCGCCGCCGCGCGACATGCCATAGGCCTTCTGCGGCGCAAACGCATATTCGAGACCGATGAACGACAGGCTCTTGATCTTGGGCGTGGTGATCTTGGTGGCGATCTGGGGCATGACGCCTACTATAGCCTGAACGAGGAGACACCCATGACCATTCCGAAGACCCATCGCCGCGTTGTCCTGGTCCGCCGTCCGCCCGGCGAGCCGGCTGAGTCCGATTTCCGCGTCGAGGAAGTGCCGGTTCCCGAGCCGCGCCACGGCGAGGTGCTGGTCAGGGGCCTCTATCTCTCGCTCGATCCCTATCAGCGCGGCCGCATGCGCGATGCGGCGTCCTATGCCGCCGCGGTCGGCATCGGCGAGGTGATGACCGGCGGAATCGTCGGCGAGGTCGCGGCGTCGCAGAACCCCGCCTTCAAGGTCGGCGACATCGTGGAAGATCGCCTCGGCTGGCAGGAATATGCGATCGGCGGCGGGCCGACCCTGCGCAAGGTCGATCCGACCCTGGCGCCGGTCTCGACTGCCAACGGCGTCCTCGGCATGCCGGGCATGACCGCCTATTTCGGACTGCTCGACGTCGGCCAGCCAAGGCCCGGCGAGACCGTCGTGGTCTCGGCCGCGTCCGGCGCGGTCGGCCAGGTGGTGGGCCAGATCGGCAAGATCATGGGCTGCCGCGTCGTCGGCGTCGCGGGCGGCGCCAGGAAGTGCGCCTTCGTGACGGACGAGCTCGGCTTCGATGCCTGCGTCGACTACAAGGCCGGCAACGACCTCGACGCGGCGCTGCGTGCGGCCTGCCCGAAGGGCATCGACGTCTATTTCGACAATGTCGGCGGCGAGGTCTCCGACGCCGTCCTGCGCAACATCAACTTCTTCGGCCGGGTCGCACTGTGCGGCTCGATCTCGCAGTACAACGCCACCACACCGCCTATGGGTCCGCGCCTGCTCGGCACCTTCGTCGGCAAGCGCGTGCGTGCACAAGGCTTCATCGTCACCGACTTCGCCGGCAAGTACGAGCCGGCACTGAAGCAGATGGGCGAATGGATCAAGAGCGGCCGGCTCAAGTACCGGGAGGACGTCGTAAATGGGATCGACA
>CAYZQZ010000292.1:0-5606 GCA_964480235.1 uncultured Reyranella sp.
CGCCACCCTCGACCTGCTGACCGGCGGCCGCTTCGACTTCGGCATCGGCAAGGGCTACCGCAAGGCCGAGTTCGACGGTTTCTGCATCCCTACCGAGGAAGCCACGGAGCGTTTCGACGAAGCGATCGAGATTATCCGCAAGGCATGGACCACGGAGGGCCGCTTCTCGCACCACGGCAAGCGCTGGCACTACGACGACATCGTGGTCGAGCCCGAGCCGCTGCAGCGCCCGCACCCGCCGCTCTGGATGGCCGCGGGCAGTCCCGACTCGATCAAGCGCGCCGCGCGCGAGGGCTACCACCTGTTGCTCGATCAGCTGGCGCAAGTCGATCAGATCGCGAGCCGCATCGCCCTTTTCAGGGCCGAGTGCGAGAAGGCCGGCCGCATTTACCATCCCAATCTCGTCGCCACGGCCCGGCCACTGCAGATGGTGCACTCCGACGCCGAGCGCAAGGAGATGTATGCCGCACGCAAGCGGGTCGTCGGCACGATCGGCGACCTGGCGCGCGACAAGCTGCCCGACCGCATCGAGGACGACACCGCCCCGCTGTGGGGCACGCCCGACGAGGTGATCGCGCGCCTGAAGCAACTCGAAGCGGCCGGCGCGCAGAACCTCCTGCTGGTCGATCCCAACGCCTCTGTCCCCAACCTCCGTGCCTTCGCGCGCGAGGTGATGCCGGCTTTCGGATTGGACCAAAGCGCGACGGCAGCGGCGGACTAACCGCTCTCCCCGGCATGTTGGCGCTTCTTCAGTCGACCTCGGGTGATTCTATCGGCGCATCGGAAGCTGCGTGACGAAAGGGGAACAGCCGGGGCCAAAGCGATCAAGAAGCGGCGGGAAAGGCCATGAGAAACGGAGATCGATCAAGGAGTCATGGCGTGACTAATCCGGCCCACGTCGACTTGGTTTGCCTTATTTAAGCGCCCTCCTCTTACGCGCATGCCCGAACTGCATTGGACGCAGCCCTCCGCGGGGTGTACAGACTTTGCAGCGTCGCGCGTGAACTTCCCGGCTGCGACTCCTGAGAGATGCGTGCGCTCCCGCCCCACTCGCGAGGTGCGCCCATGCAAAGCTGGAAAGACTGGCTCGTTCCGCCAGTCGTGTTTCCCATCCTCCTCGCGCTCCTGATCGTCGGCTACGCAATCCTGCGCGCGCCGGCCTGATAGCGGCCACCGGGCCGCGAAAGGACTTCCCATGAATATGCCAGTCAACACGTCGGCCTACGTCAAAGGCGCCGCCGTCGGCGCCATCGCGCTCGCCATCATCGGTTTCACCTGGGGTGGCTGGGTCACCGGCGGCACGGCAACCAAGGACTCCAAGGCCGCCGCACACGACGCCGTCGTCGCGGCGCTGGCGCCGATCTGCGCCGATCGCTTCCGCGCGCAGGCCGATGCCGGTCCGAAGCTCGCCGCGCTGGTTTCGACCAGCATGTGGGATCGCGGAAACATCGTCGAAAAGAGCGGCTTCGCGACCATGCCGGGCAGCACCTCGACCGACAGCGACGTGGCGCGCGCCTGCGGCGAACTGCTGGTCATCACGGCCAAGCCGAAGACCTGACGCGTCTTCGCGTCGCCGCACTTCTCCATCCTCGTCCCGGTGCGCGCATTGCTGCGCTCGCCGGCGGCGGGCCCCGAGACCGGCCAGTGGAGGACTGTTCCCGTGCATTCGATCGGTCGCGACCTGCCCCCGGGCTACGCCGTTCGCCCCGCCGTCGCCCGCGACGGCTCGCAGGTAGAGAAGGAAATGCGCCCAATCGACAGGGCGGAACTGGAATCCCTGGAAGGCCGACCGGCGGCCGACATCATGAGCGGCGCCATCGAAAGCGGCATGCGCGTGCTCACCATCCGGTCTGAGCCGGTCGTGGTCTACGGCATCGCCGCCTGTGCGGGCCAGCCCGGCCACGCCATGCCGTGGGCCGCTACCGTCGCCACGCTCGACCATGACGACCTGATGAACATCATGTGGCTGTCGCGGCACCAGCTCGAAGCCTGGCAACGCCGATGGCCGACCCTCCAGGCGCTGTGCGACACGCGAAACGTCTTTCATCGCGACTGGCTGACCTGGCTGGGCTTCCTGCCGAGCGGCGGGCCTGCCTCATGCGGTGTCACCGGCCAGCCATTCGACCTCTTCGTTCGCCGCTAGCCCGGTTCCGCCGACGCCAGGGCGTCAGCCGCCTGTGATCTTTTCCAGTACCGGCAGCAGGTATTTCCGGAACTGTGCCGGATTCTCAGACATCGGAAAGTGGCCGAGCCCTTCCATGACCTGGAACGAGGTCGCGTTCACCGCCGTGGCCAGCTCAGCCGTAAGTTGCGGCGTCGCCGACAGGTCGTATTCGCCAGTCAGCAGGTGCAGCGGGCACTTTTGAGTATCGAGAGCGTCGAGCAGGCCGTTCCGGAGATCGCCGTCAGCAAAATAGTAGTGGAGGTCGCCGAGGAAGATGCCCGGCCCGCCCTGCATGTAGTGCCACAACGTCTCCCAGGCCTCACTGGATGGCGAGGTGGGCGCGATCAGGCACGCCACCGAACCTGCGGCCGCCTCCTGGCCGTGCACGTCGGGCCGGTGCAGCACACCGAGATCGCGCAGACGCGTATCCGCACCGGGATCGGCGTGGGTCGCCGACTGTAGCCCGATGGCGGCGCGGAAATAGCCGCCGTGGCGAAGCGCCAGATGCAGCACGGCGCGTCCGCCGATCGAACACCCCATCACCACCGGCTTGTCGAGTTTCAACGCCCGGCAGAACGCCATCACCGTGTCGACATAGAGATCGGTGGTGAGCTGATAACGCTCGCGCTCGAAGCCGGGTGGCGGCGAGCTCTTGCCGTGCCACGGCAGGTCGAACACCAGCACGCGGAAGCGCCGCGTGATCTCGGGGTCGTTGAGCAGCGCGCGATATTGCCGCCCGTCGGCGCCGGCAGTGTGCAGGCAGACCAGCGGGACGCCCTTTCCCTCCCCTGGGCCCGCCTCCTCGAAATAGATCCGGTGCGGCTTGCCCTTGAAGTCGAGGCGCAGATAGCGGCCGACCACGGGCTCGATGGTCGGCGCGCCAACGGCCTCCACTTTCTCCACCGGTCGATCCGGACGCAATCCGGCAAAGAGTTGTTCGAGGAACAGAAGGTGCCGGCCGAACACGAGCATGTCGCCTTCGACCCGCAGATGGCCCATGCGCACCATGCCGACCAGGCTCTGGTAGCCGACCGGCGGCACCGCCCTGGCGAAGGCTTCCCAGGTCTCGCCCGAGGCGATCAGGGTGAAGGCCGGCTTCGCCCCGAGCGACAGCGCCACGATCGTGTCGCGCACGCCGTCGCGCACCGCGAAGGCGAGCGGCAGGACGGTCGCCCGGCGCTGCAGCCCCTCGGAGAGCCGGCCCTGCATCTTCTGGAAGTCGACCATCGGTTTCCCCTCAACTCTTGAATCGTGTGCCCTTGGCCGGCGGCGTCTCGGGTGGTCCGGCAAAGCACTGCGCGATGCTCATCCAGTGTCGCGCCGTCTCACCTGTCACCCGAAGCCCGGTGTCGGCGATGTTGCGGGTCTGCGTCACGACCTGGCAGAACGCGAGCGCGTCGCCCTCGATGCGGTCGGTGGCGTTGCCCGCGTTCCATTCCCAGGTCTCGCCGCCCGGCGCGCCGAGGCTTACCTGCGGCACGACCGGTGGCACCGGCAGCTTGTGGACCGTGAACGTCCAGCCGAAGGTGCGCACGCCGATCTCGGCGATATTGCGCAGCCGAGCCGTCGGCGCCGGCCGGTCGAGCCCCTGCCGATCGTAGATCGCCTGGCCGTGAGACCAGATTTCCATCTGCCGCGCCGTCGTGAACATGCGCACGCCCATGTCGGGGCCGGCCCATTTCAGCCGGGCATCGGGCGGCCTGGCCGCGAGCGTGTCGCAGAGCCGGGCCAGGGTGCCGCGCCACCGCCGGCGCAAGGCGTCGCCGGTGTCGCCGCTGACGATGCGCAACAGTTCGATCTCCCGCCGGGTCTTGCCTTTTGCACGCAGGGCCTGCGCCTCGTCGTACATTTTGGCGAAGGTCTCCGGACCGGTCGCCGAGGCGAGCGCCAGCAGGTCGCCGGCATGAAGATGGCGCACGATGTCTTCCGGCGTCCACGACTTGAACTGGGTCGGCCGTATCCAGTCTCCCTGCTGCAGGCTGGCCAGCAAGCTGTCGAACTCGTCGGCCTCGGCCCGAAGATCGGAGACTTGGGTCATCTCGCCCGTGCTGCTAGCCGCCATAGAAGACGTTGTCGCCGAGATCCTTCATTTCGAGGATCGCCGCATCGGGCCGGCCGACCGGCGGCTTGTTGAGATGCGCCTCGACGACCTCGCCGACCACGATGTGATGGTCGCCCTGCTCGACGATCGACGTGACCTTGCATTCGACCGCGCCGGGCGCGTCGAGCAGCAGCGGCGCGCCCGTGACGCCCTTGCGGAAGGCCTGGCCGCTGATCTTGCCGTCCTTGACGTCGGCCGGCCGGAAGAAGGTGAAGGCCAGGCTCTTCTGATCCTTGCCCAGCATGTTGAGTGCGAAGGTCCGGGCTTGCTGGATCGCCTTGTAGGCGCCCGAATCGGTCTTGACGCCCGCCACCACAAGCGGCGGCGCGAAGGCGGTCTGCGTCACCCAGTTCACCGTCGCGGCCGCGATGTTGCCCTTGCCGTCGTCGCAGGTCAGCACGTAGATCCCGTAGGGGATCATGCGCAGGACGGTCTTCTTGGCATCGTTGTTCATGGTCCCACTCTCTCCTCTCGTCACTCGGCTGCCGGCTAATCGGCGGCCCGGGCCGCCGTCTCGGCGCCCCACTTCTTGACCACCGGCAGGACTTCCTTCGCGAACAGCCTGAGGCCGCGCTCGCTCACCTCGAACGGCGTGCCGCCGAAGCGGAAGGCCACGTTCATCTCGAAATCGCCCAGCAGCTTCCGGCGCGCCTCCAGCCCGCGCAGGATCCTGTCCGGCGTACCCCAGGACGCGGCCTGCATGAAACCGGTCACGGCGCCCTCGATCCCGCCACCCGACTTGCGCGCCAGGTCGGCCTTCTGTTGGTAGGAATCGTAGCCCTTCACTGATTTGAAGTGCTCGCCCAGGAATTCGTAGTGGTAGAAATTGCTCTCCACGAACTTGCCCTGGTAGCGCCGCGCCTCGTCCTCGATGGTGGCCGCATTGGGTCCGCAGACGCAGAACTCGGTGAGCATCACCCGGGGCGGCTCGGTGCCGTGATACTGGCGATGCAGAGCGCGGCCTTTCTCGATCATCGGCGCGCGCATTTCCCACGGCCGGTCGGCAAACATCACCTGGTGAGCGCCGAGCCGGGCCGCCGAATCGATCGAATCCTCGCTCGAGGCCACGGCATAGATGCGGCCGTCGAAGCTGTATTTCGGGCGTGGCCGGATCTCGATCCGGGGCTGCTTGTAGAACGGCCCGTCGCCTTCCATGTAGCCGGTACGCAGCGCCTTGACGATCATCGGCGCGGCCTCGTCGAAGCGAGCGCGCGATTCGTTCATGCTCATGCGGAACGCCTCGAACTCGCGCCGCGCCAGGCCGCGGCCCATGCCGAAGCGCAGACGACCCTTGCTCACCAGGTCCAGGACAGCCGCATTCTCGGCTACCCGCAACGGATC
>CAYZQZ010000293.1:0-5585 GCA_964480235.1 uncultured Reyranella sp.
GCAACCAGACTTTCCGGCCGCTTCAGTGAGGGATTTTGTCTCCGGCGCTTACAGAGAACATAGCCACTCTGCTGGTGGCGATGGCACGATGGTTCGCGCCTCCCCCAAACCCTCGCCGCTTGTCTGAGGGGCGGGACGTCTAGCGCCCCAGTCCCAGATAGATTACGTCGGCGACTTCAACGAACTTTTCTTCCGGTAGTGTCCGCCACAAGTCCAGTACCGTGAGGCGCTGGCTGTTGCGCTTGCACCAGGCCGGATCGATTTCCTTGTATTCGGGCCAGCCGGTCGCGACGATCAGCAGATCGCATTCGCGCACCGCACCCTCGAGAGAGGAAGCGCCGACCACCTTGTCTCCCAACGCGGCAATCCCGGCTTCCTGCGCCAGCGGGTCGTGCACCACCACGACGTAACCCGCGTCGGCGAGTTTGGCGGCCAGCTTCACGCTGTGGCTCTCTTCCACGACCGGTGTCTGCGGCTTGTAGGACCAACCGAGCAGCGCGATCCGAGTGCCGGCCTTGGCGAACTTCGAGACGAGACCCGACAAGCGGTCGATCTGGTAATTATTGATGCGATCGGTCGCTTCGGCGACGTCGGCGCGAGCACCGATCTTGCGGGCAAGCGCTGCGAACGCAACGTTGTCGCGCGGGAAGCACGGGCCGCCATAACCCATCGCGCCCTTGAGGTACTTCTGGCCGATGCGGGTATCGGCGCCCAGCGCCTTGGTCACAACGTCGACGTCGGCGCCGGGCAGACGGTCGCAGATGTCGGCGAGCATGTTGGCGTAGGATATCTTGGTCGTGACGTAGGTGTTGACCGAGATCTTCGTCAGTTCGGCGCTGATCCAGTTCATGCGCTGCACCGGCGGCTTCTTTTCGCACATCTGCAGGTAGATCGTCTGCAGCACGTCGCCGGCCTTGGAGTCTCCCTCGCCGATGAGGATTGAATCCGGGTACAGCATGTCGCGTACGACCGAGCCCAGCGCGATGAACTCCGGATTGTAGCAGAGGCCTAGGTCCGGCCCGACCTTGCGACCCGAGGCGGCCTCGAGAGTGGCCTTGATCTCGCCTCCGGTCGAGCCCGGCATCACCGTCGAGGTGATGTTCACCATGTGGTAGCCCTTCTTGTTACGCAGGGCCTTGCCCAGCGCCTCCATTGCCTGCAGGACGAAACGGTTGGAGAAGAAACCCGTGCTGTCCGACGGGGTGGGCACGATCACGAAGCTTGCGTCGCTCTTCTGAACCGCCTCGTTGGCGTCCATCGTCGCCGAGAGCCGCGAGCGGTTGGCCGCGATCAATTCGTTGAGCTGCGGCTCTACAATCGGCATCTTGCCGGCATTCAGGGCGTCGACAAGCGTCTTGTTGACGTCCAGTCCGATGACGGTGAAGCCGCGGCTCGCGAGCACGGCGGCGAGCGGGGCGCCGAGCTTTCCGAGGCCGACGACATTGACGCGAGGCAAAGAAGCAGAGGTCATTTCCATTCCCGTTACGAGGGGCCGGTACTGATACTGTCGGTCGCGCCGGGAGGCAATTGGCGACTTGCGTTGTCGCGTCGCAGGGTGCGAAAAATCGGTCCGAAAGCGAGGGAACCCGCATGGAAGTGGAATTTTTGGCCTTTCCGAAGGCCTTTGCCGGCAACGTGGCGCTGTTCGTGGCCGCCGATAAGCAGCTGCTGGCGAGCGCCCAGGCCGTCGACAAGGATTCGGGCGGGGCATTGACGCGTGCCCTGGGGGCGGGGCGTTTCACCGGGGCCAAAGGCCAGACGCTGACAATCCTCGGCCAGACCGGCGGGCTTGCCCGTTTGCTGCTGCTGGGGGTGGGCAAGGCACGTGACCTCGACGCACGCGCGGCCGAGGGGTTGGGCGGCGTGATCGCTGCCGAGGCCAACGCTGCCGGTCACAAGGCTGTGACCGTGGTGGTTGACCCCGTGAAGGGCAGCAAGCTCTCACCGGCCCAGATTGCCGCTCATCTCGCACTCGGTGCTCAGCTGCGAAATTACCGCTTCGACAAATACAAGACCAAGGACAAGCCTGAGCAGAAGCTGTCGCTCGCCGAACTTACCGTAATCGTTGCCGGTCCCGCCGAGGCGCGCCGCACCCACGAAAAGCTCGCGCCTGCGGTCGACGCGGTGTTCCTGACGCGCGATCTGGTCAGCGAGCCGGCCAACGTGCTCTACCCGGTCGAGTTCGCCCGCCGCGCCAAGGAGCTCACCAAGCTCGGCGTGAAGGTCCAGATCCTGGGCGAGGCCGAGATGAAGAAGCTCGGCATGCACGTATTGCTGGGTGTGGGGCAGGGCAGCGCGCGCGAATCGCAGCTGCTGGTCATGACCTGGATGAACGGTCCAAAGAGCCAGAGGCCGGTGGCGCTAATCGGCAAGGGCGTGTGCTTCGACACTGGCGGCATCTCGCTCAAGCCGGCCGGCGGCATGGAAGACATGAAATGGGACATGGGCGGCGCCGGCGCCGTGGTCGGCGCAATGAGGCTGATCGCCGGTCGCAAGGCCAAGGCCAATGTGGTCGCGATCTGCGCCCTGGTCGAGAACATGCCGGACGGCAACGCCCAGCGGCCGGGCGACGTGGTCAAGAGCATGTCGGGTCAGACCGTCGAGGTGATCAACACCGATGCCGAAGGCCGTCTCGTCCTCTGCGACGCCATGTGGTACGCGCAGGAAAAGTTCAAGCCACAGGCCATGGTCGAGCTCTCGACGCTCACCGGCGCCATCATCGTGGCGCTGGGGCATGAACGCGCCGGCATGTTCTCCAACAACACCCAGCTGTCCAACCGGCTGCGCGCGGCCGGGGCGGGGCTTGGCGAGAAGCTGTGGCGCATGCCGCTTGGGCCCAAGTACGACAAGCTCATCGACAGCGACATCGCCGACATGAAGAACGTCAGCAACGGCCGCGATGGTGGCTCGATCACCGCGGCGCAGTTCCTGCAGCGCTTCGTGCAAGACGGTGTTGCCTGGGCGCACCTCGACATTGCGGGTGTCGCCTGGTCGAGCAAGGGCAACGAGACCACGCCCAAGGGCGCAACTGCGTTCGGCGTGCGCCTGCTCGACAGGCTGGTCGCCGACAACTACGAGCGCTGACGGCCTACTCCAGTGGCAACTGAGGTCAATTTTTATCACCTGACCAAGTCGTCGCTGGAAGACGCGCTGCCCCGCCTGCTGCAGAAGACGCTGCAGGCGGGCGAGCGCGCCGTGGTCATGCTCGGCTCAGCAGAGCGGGTCGATGCACTCAACACCCATCTCTGGACTTTCGATCCCAACGGCTTTCTGCCGCATGGCTCGGCGCGCGACGGCGAGGCCGAGCGTCAGCCGGTGTGGCTGACCCATCTCGACGAGAACCCCAACAGCGCGAGCTTCCTGTTTCTGGGTGACCGCGCGCGGTCGGACAAGGTTGGCGGCTACAAGCGCTGCTTCGAGCTGTTCGATGGCCGGGACGAAGAGGCCGTGGCCGACAGCCGCGAGCGCTGGAGGGCCTATAAGGCCGCGGGACACTCCGTGGTGTACTGGCAGCAGACTGCGACGGGCGGCTGGGAGAAGAAGGCCTAGCCGCGCGGCGAACGGAAGGCGTGCCAAGCGGCGGCGAGTCGCTCGATCAACCCGATATTGCCTTCGCGGCGATAGAACCACGAAGCGTCGGCTTCGAACGCCGCGATGTACTCCTTGTAGGAAAGTTTTTGGCTGCGCTGTGGCTGGATCTGCGCAGCCAGGAGGTCGAGGCCCTTGTCGACGTCGAACAGCGACGCGAGGGTGGCACGCTCCCGGCTCACGAGCTCTGCCGCGAGGTCGGGCACCTCCCACAGCGAGAAGATCGCCGCGAGCTTGGCCTGCTGGACGGCGGACAGTCCTTTCGTGCCGATGTCGCGGGCATAGTAGGCCTCGCCTTGCCACGGGCGGCCAGACACGGTTTCTGCCGGAGTCGGCCAGACATAGCGGGCTGGAAGGGCGCGCGACGAATAGGTGCGCACATCGAGCCGGAACAGCTCGTAGCCCTGCTGCCGCATGAAGCGGTCGGTGTTGTGAAAAGCATGCTCGGTCGGCGCATCGGTGCCGACGAAGTTGACCTCGAGTTGCACGCCGAGCACGCCCAGCCCGGAGAATTTGTCGGCGAAGGTCTGCAGCACTTCCCAGTCCGATCCGTCGATGTCGATCTTGAGGTAATCGACCTCACGCCAGCTGCGCGAAGCCAGCAACTGAGGCACGACCAGCGGCTGCCCCGCATCGGCAAGCCTGGTCTTGTCCCACGCGTTGTGCCGCAGCTTGTCCTCGATCTCTGCCCGGGCCAGCCGCGACTCGCGCAATTCCAGCGTACGCATGAAGGAGAGTCGCTCCCGCACTGCGAGGATCAGGTCCGAGGCTTGGCTACGGGAGGGATCGATCTTCTTGGTCGCGCTTCCTGCGACGAATGCTGCGACATACTCGACGTCCGGCGATGTTTCGCCTTTTTGGAGCCGTTCGCATTCGGCGACGCTGGCGTCGATCGCCAGCGCCTTCAGCCTTTTGCCGAAAGCGCGCCAGCGCGGGTCGATTCCGCCCGAGCAGCCGACATCGAGCAGTTGGAAGCGGGTGTCCCCGAGACCGCTTGCGACCAGTTCGGCGAACGCCGTCTCCATCTAGAGCGTGGCAACCGGTGTGGCCGGCGAGCCGACGGCGCCGGGCAGACGCAGCGGCGGTGCGGTCAGCAGGAAGCGCGAGCGCTTCTTGTCGCGCAGATGGAGCGCAAGGTCCTTCAGCCACCAGATCTCGCCCAGATTCAGCCCGAGCTTGAACAGACAGTGATTATGGATCGGCAACGATGGGTGATCGGCATTGTCCGGTCCTGGCCTGGCAGGCACCGCCTCGACGCCGTAATTGTCAGCGATCAATGCCGAGATCTGGCTGTCCGTGATCCATTGCAGTAGGCGCTTGTCGCGGCCATCGAGCACGCAGCACATGGCGTGCGCCCGCGCCGGGTCGACGTTCTTGTTCATCGACATGATCTCGTCGGTGAAGCCTGTGTAGAGCAGCAGCATGTCGCCAGGCTCGACCACGACTTTGTCGGCGTCTAGCACCTTCCTGAAGTCGTCATAGCTGACATACTTGTGGTCGCGGCCGTAGTGCTTCTCTAGATCGACCAGCACGGCGCGACCCTGGATCGCCTTGGCGGCCATGTTCTCGACGCCGAGCTTGTGGGCGTAGGAGAGGTGGCCGCAGCCGTCGCGTCCGGCATCGGGTTGCGGGCCGACCACGTCGGATCCGGCCTTGAAGCCGTTGTAATAGAGCGGCTCAGGCACCCCGTCGCCGTCGGCGTCGAACATGCCGCCGACGTGGGCCAGCGTGTCCCACTGCGTCGAGTACTGTAGCGTCAGGATCACCCGGTCGTCGCTCGCTACGTCCTGGAACAGCGGGTTGAGTTGGTTGGTGAGGAAGTTGAAGCGCCAGCCGTTTTCATCGCCGGTCGGCGACAGAACCGGCGGCAGCCGGCGCGGGTTGAGCACATTGCCCCCCGGATAGTCGAGCGGCAGGCTGAGACAGAACGATCGGCCTTCCGTCACTTCCGCGATGCCTTCCAGCACCTTCTTCGGCGTGATCAGGTTCAGTCGGCC
>CAYZQZ010000294.1:0-5565 GCA_964480235.1 uncultured Reyranella sp.
CCCGCTGGAGAGCCTCCCGGGCGTTTTGCTCCACCAGCAGCACGGCCACGCCCTGGCGGCTGATCGCCTTGATCAGCGCACCGAGGCGGCGGATTTCCTCCGCCGACAGGCCCGCCGCCGGCTCGTCGAGCATCAGGAAGGCTGGCTTGAGCATCAGCGCGCGGGCGATCTCCATGAAGCGCAGTTCACTGTGCTGCAGGCGGTCGGCGCGCACCTCGGCCAGCGAATCGAGCCCGACGGTCTGCAGCGCCAGCAGCGCCGCCGCCCGCAGGTTCCGCTCGTCGCGGCGGTGGCGGGGCAGGGCTAACAGCGATTCGGTGAAGTTGCCCTGGCCGTGCACCGTGCCGCCGATCATGACGTTTTCCAGCACCGATGCGCCGAGCACCAGCCGCGGCGTCTGGAAGGTGCGGGCGATACGGTGCTGGGCGCGCACGTGCGGTTGCTCGAACGGGAGATCGGCGCCGCCCATCCTGAGGCTGCCGACATGCGGCCGGTAGTAGCCCGAGATCACGTTGAGCGTGGTGGTCTTGCCCGAGCCGTTGGGTCCGATCAGGCCATGGACCTCACCGGACCTGATCTCGAGGTCGAGCCCGTCGATCGCCTTCACGCCGCCGAAATGCAGGGCGATGTCCTTGAGCGCGATCGAACTGGGTTCGGTCCGGTCGAGCACCTGCGGCAGCAGGTCGGGACGCGGCGCGATCTCGCGATGCTGTTCGAGCGGCCGGCGGTTCTTGTAGTCGAGAAGATCGGCGATACCGCCCGGGATCACCAGCACGATCAGCAGCAGCAATGCGGCGTAGAGGAACGTCGACCACTGCACCAGCGGCGCCGCGAACTCCGGCAGCGCCGTCAGGATGATGGTGCCCAGCACCGGACCCAGGATCGAGCCACGACCGCCGATCAGGATGGCGATGAAGAACAGCACCGACATCTCGAAGGTGAAGGCGTCGGGCGTGATGTAGCTCTGCAGCGAGGCGAACAGGCCGCCCGCGATGCCGCCCAGCGCCCCGGCCAGCAGGAAGACGAGGATCAGTAGCCTGGGCTTGGCGATGCCCGAGGCTTCCGCCGCCACCTCCGCGTCGCGGATCGCGATCAGCGCGCGGCCGTATCGGCTGGAGCCGATGTTCGCCGTCATCCAGGTCGCGATCGCCGCCAGCAGGAAGCAGAAATAGTAGAAGCCCCAGCCCGGATCGAACGGCCAGGGGAAGACCGGTCCCGGCGTGCCGACGCCGCCGCCGGTCACGCTCTTCCAGGCCAGCGCTACCTGCGTGACGATGGTGGCGAAGCCCAGCGTCGTCATGGCGAAGTAGAAGGTGCGGAGTCTGAGCGCGGGCAGGCCCACGATCACGCCGAACACCGCGCCGACCGCGCCGCCCGCCAGCAGGGCAAGATAGGGATGCCAGGGCTCGGAAACGTTGCCCGCCGTCAACACGGCCGTGGTGTAGGCGCCGAGCGTCAGCATCGGCACCCAGCCGATCGCGATCTGGCCGGCATAGCCCACCAGCAGGTTCAGTCCTGCGCTCAGGATCCAGTAGATGTAGGCGCGCTGGGCGATGACGCCGATGTAGGAATCGTCGAGCAGCGGCAGCAGCAGACCGACCAGGCCGAGCGCGATCCAGGACAGGCTGCCTTCGAGGCGTCCGAGCCCGAGGCGTCCGAGCAGGCCGGTCGTGCCCGGCTTCGCCGGGCTCAGGGGAGCGGCGGTATCCGTCATGTCGCCACCCTCATACGCGCCTGGCCGTCGAGGCGCCGGCCAGGCCTTCGGGCCGCAGCAGCAGCACGATGATGAACACCACGAACACCGCGACCGCCGCGAAGATGCCGCCGACCAGGAAATTGGCGGCCTGCTGGAAAAAGCCGAGCGCCAGGCCGCCGATCACCGCCCCGCGATTGGAACCCATGCCGCCCAACGCCACCGGCACGAAGCCGTAGAAGTTCAGGATCGCCTGGTTGCCGATGAAGGCCAGCAGCATCTGCGCACCGGTGAAGCCCGCCAGGACGCCGATCATACCGGCGATGGCGTAGCTCGCCATGCGCAGCCGCGTCTCGGGCAGGCCGAGTGCGCGGGCGGCATAGCTGTCCTCGGCGATCGCGAGGAAGGCGCGGCCGATCAGGGTCTTGCGGTAGAGGAACTCGAGCCCGGCCACGGTGGCGAAGCAGGCGAGTAGCGGCAGCCAGAACTTCTGGTCGACGATGCCTGCCCACGAATTGGGATCGATCGGGAAGAGCACAGGAAACGGCTGCGGCTCGGTGTTGTACTCGATCGCCGTCACCTGCTGGATCATCAGCGCGAAGGCGAGCGTCGACAGCACGTAGAGGTGCTGCTCGATGCTCTTCAGCACCGGGCGAACGGTCAGGATCTCGGTGACGAGGCCCAGCACGGCGCCCGCCGCCAGCACCGCCACGAACGCCAGGACGGCGTTCATGCCCAGCTTGTTGATGAAGAGCGCGCCCAGCACACCGCCCAGCATTCCCAGCATGCCAGCGGTGAAGCTGAACACACGCGACGCCGAGAACATCACGTTGTACGTGATGCCGATCAGTGCGTAGACCGCTCCTACCGCGAGGCCGTAGGAGACGATCGATGCGAACATGGTCTAGCTGCTGTAGCCCGGGGCGATATTGAACGCACCGTCCTTGAGCGAGTTGACCTCGCACATGACGACTTCCGAATCGGGGAAACCGTTGTGCTGCTCGGGAGTCCAGGTGACCGTGCCGTAGACGCCCGGCCAATCCTTGATCTTGTTCATGTAGGCCACGATGTCGTCGTTCTTGGTGCCGGCATTCTTGAAGATGTCGGCCATCACGTTCGCGGCGTCCCAGCCCATCGCCACCCACCACAGCAGCGTATCGCCGAAGTCGATCTTGGCCGCCTTCAGCCGCTGCACATACTCCTCCGTCTTCGGCTGGAGCTTGCCGTTGACGTAGCAGCACTTGCGGAAGTTGTTCGAGTAGACCTTGTTCCAGTACTCGGGCTTCTCGAGCAGGGCCTTGGTCTGTCCCGAGCCGAGCGTGGTCTGGCCGACGATCGGCACGTCCCAGCCCATGTTGCCGCGCGTGTTGCAGATGCGTGACAGGAAGCCGGCATTGACGCTCCACGGCATGATCACCTGCGCCCCGGCGGCCTGCATGCGCAGCAGCTCCGGCTTGAGGTCGGGGTTCGCCGCGTCGATGTGGTTCGTGTAGACGACCTCCACGCCCTTGGCCTTGAGCATCGGTACGTAGGTGTTGACCGAGGCCGTGCCGTAGCCGGTCGTGTCGCTCACGACGGCGATTTTCTTCAGCTTCAGCACATCGACCACGTAGTGGTTGGCGCCGCCGCCGATCTGGGTGTTGGTCGGAGCCTGCCGGTAGGCCATCGGGTACTTCTTGACGTCGATCAGCTCGTCGACCCAGCACGGATGCAGCATCGGCACCTTGTCGCGCGCGATCAGCGGCGTCGCGGCCAGGGCCTCGCCCGAGTTCACGGGGCCGAAGATCATGCTGACCTTGGCGCGCTGCGTCAGTTCGGCCACGGCGTTCACCGCCTTGGTCGGGTCGCTCTGGGTGTCGCGGCTGATCAGCTCGATCTTGCGGCCTTTGATGCCGCCCGCGTTGTTGATCGCCTCGACGCCAAGCTGGACGCCGCGGTTGATGCCGACACCGGTCGACGAGGAGGGGCCGGTCAGCGCCGGCAGGTAGCCGACCTTGATCGGTTCGGACTGGGCGATCGCCGGAGCGGGAAAGCTGCCGGCGGCAGCCAGTGTGGTAGCGCTAACAGCGGTGCTCGCCAGAAGCTGGCGACGTGTAAGAGACATGCCGTTCCCTCCCATGGGATTTATTTATGGTGGGAAGAATAGGCTGATCTTCCGCCCCCCGGCTAGAGGGGCGGAACCGGGCAAATGTGGCTGACAGTTTCGCTGTCGGGGCTCGGGAGTTCCCTCCACAACGAAAAAGAGCCGGAACGTGGTTCCGGCTCTTCGTCTGGGCGGATTGGCGGCAGCCCTATTCGGCCGCCTGCTTGCCTTTGCCCTTGCCGAAGTCAGGTACCTGGGCGGCGGCTGCCGACAGGCGCGGTGAGCTGGTCACTTTCAGCGCCTCGGCGGCATCCTTGTTCTGCAGGATGTTCGACATGATTGCCTGCTGGGCGCGGTCGAAGACGCTGCGATTGTCGATCAGGAATTTCTGCGATTCGCGGAGCTTGGTCACGTAACCGTTGATCTCGGGCACGACGTAACGGGCCACCATATCCCAGCTGCGGAAAGTATTCTCCGGATTGGCCCAGTCGTGCACGAAGCCGACGACCGTTCCAAAGCCACCGCTTTGTTCGTAGACGGACTTGATCATCTTCACGAGGTCGTCGGGCGTGCCGATCACCGCGGCCGAACCCGGGGCGGTCATCGCCTCGATGGCGTGATCGGTCGACTTGAACGCCGCCTGGTTCGGGCGCAGCGTGCCGGTCACATATTCGTTGTGCCAACGGTAGAGACCGTGGCGCGCTTCCTCGATCGCCTTCTCCTTGGTCTCGGCGATGTGCCAGTTGAGCAGCACGCGCCAGTTCTTCCGGTCGACCGTGGTGCCGGCCTTCTTGGCAGCGGCTTCGGCAAACGCCCATTGCGTCGGCAGCGCAGTCAGGCCCTCGGTCGACATCGAGCCCAGCGAGATGATGCCGATGCCATACTTGCCGGCCAGCGTCATGCCCGACGGGCTGATCTGCGAGGCCACCGCGAACGGCATGTCCTCCTGCAGCGGCAGCAGCTGCAGCGCCGCGTCCTGCAACGTGAACCATTCGCTCTTGTGCGTGACCCGCTCGCCCTTGAAGAGGCGGCGGATGACGCCGATCGCCTCGTCCTGGCGGTCGCGCTGGGTCATCGGGTCGATGCCGAGCGTGTGGGCGTCGGACGGCAGGGCGCCGGGGCCTGACCCGAAGATCGCGCGGCCTCCGCTCATCCAGTCGAGCTGCACCATGCGCTGCGCGACGTTGTAGGGATGGTGGTAAGGCAGCGAGACCACGCCAGTGGCAAGCTTGATGCGCTTGGTGTGCTCGGCGGCCGCGGCGAGGAACATCTCGGGCGAGGCGATCATTTCCCAGCCGGAGGAATGATGCTCGCCGCACCAGAACTCGTCATAGCCGAGCTCGTCGAGGTGCTGCACGAACTTGATGTCACGCCGGAACTGCAGCATCGGGTTTTCGCCGATGGGATGATGCGGCGCGAGGAACGCACCGAAGCCGAGACGGGCCATGGAAACCTCCCGAGCGTGATGACCGGAGGCGGAATCGCCGGAGGTCTGAATCACGCGACCAAAATAAATACTATGCGGAAAAGGGCGTAACATGCCGGGGCGGCGGGGTCGACAAGGGGAGGGCAGGATGGCCGATCTGACGGGCAGGGTTGCGCTGGTGACCGGCGGTTCGCGCGGCATCGGCGCCGCCATCGCGATTTCGCTGGCCGATGCGGGCGTATCGGTCGCGGTCAACTACCGCGAACAGGAGCTTCAGGCGAAGTCGGTCGCCGACGCGCTGCGCGGTCTCGGGGTCGACGCCATGACGGTGCGCGCCGATGTCTCGAAAGCCGCCGAGGTTGC
>CAYZQZ010000295.1:0-5565 GCA_964480235.1 uncultured Reyranella sp.
CGCGGCCCAACTTCCATTCGGTGGGCGGCTACGACGGCATGCACCTGATCTTCGAGGCCCTCAAGAAGACCAACGGCAACACCGACGGCGACGCGCTGGTGGCGGCGATGAAGGGCATGAAGTGGGAGAGCCCGCGCGGCCCGATCTCGATCGACCCCGAGACGCGCGACATCGTGCAGAACATCTACATCCGCAAGGTCGAGAAGGTCGGCGGCGAACTCTACAACGTCGAGTTCGCGACCATCCGGAACGTCAAGGATCCGGTGAAGGCGGCGAAGAAGTAGTGGGTTGCCCATGCTTCGAGACGGCCGCTGCGCGGCCTCCTCAGCATGAGGATTGTCGTTAGACGCAAAGCACGCCTCATCCTGAGGAGCCGCGCGCAGCGCGGCGTCTCGAAGGATGGGCAGCGACGGGGACGGTAGCCGCATGGCCACCATCCTGTTCGACGGCGTGGCGTACGGCATGCTGCTGTTCGTGCTGGCCTGCGGGCTGGCCGTGACCCTGGGGTTGATGAATTTCGTCAACCTGGCGCACGGCGCGTTCGCGATGGCGGGCGGTTACACCACCGTCCTGCTGATGGACAGGGCGGGGGTGCCGTTCCTGCTGTGCCTGCCGGCGGCGTTCCTCGTGGCGGCGGCGCTGGGCCTGCTGCTCGAGCGCACGCTCTACATACATATGTATGGCCGCAGTCACCTCGAGCAGGTGCTATTCTCGATCGGCCTGGTTTTCATGGCGGTGGCGGCGACCGACTACATGCTGGGGTCGAGCCAGCGCAACATCACCCTGCCGGAATGGCTGCGCGGCCGGCGCGAGGTGCTGGGCGTCAATATCGGGATCTATCGCAGTTTCATCATCGTGCTGTGCGGCGCACTGGCGATCGGCCTGCAACTCGGCCTCATGCGCACCCGCTTCGGCGCCCGCCTGCGCGCGGCGGTCGACGATGCCCGTGTGGCACGGGGGATGGGCATACCGGTCGGCCTGGTGTTCGCCGCGACTTTCGCGGTCGGCTCGGGCCTCGCCGGACTGGGCGGCGCGCTCGGCGTCGAACTGCTCGGGCTCGATCCGAATTTTCCGCTGAAGTTCATGATCTACTTCCTGATCGTGGTCACGGTGGGCGGAACGTCCGGCATCCTGGGCCCGTTCTGCGCCTCGCTGCTGCTCGGCATCGCCGACGTCGCGGGCAAGTACTACCTCTCCTCGGCGCTGGGCGGATTCGTCATCTACGTCGTGCTGATCGTGGTGCTGATCGTGCGGCCCAACGGGCTCTTTGCGAGAGCCCGATGAGAGACGACAGGTGAACGCGTCGGAGAGCCTGAAGCGCCGCGCGCGCTGGCGCTGGCCGGAGATCGTGTTCTGGCTGGTGGCGTTCGGCGCGCTGTTCGTGCCGTCGGGCAAGCACCTGATCCTGAACGAGGTGGCGATCTTCGCCCTGTTCGCGCTCTCGCTCGACCTGATCCTGGGCTATGCCGGCATCGTCTCGCTGGGCCACGCCGCGTTCTTCGGACTGGGCGCCTACGCCGCCGGCATCCTGTGCAAGACGCTGACGCCCGACCCCCTGATCGGACTCGCCGTGGCCGTCGTGGTCTCGGCGCTGGTCGGCCTGCTGACCAGCCTGCTGGTGCTGCGCGGCACCGATCTCACGCGACTCATGGTGACTCTCGGCGTCTCGCTGGTGCTGCACGAGCTCGCCAACAGCCTGACGACATATACCGGCGGCGCCGACGGCCTGCAGGGCATGATGGTCGGCCCGCTGCTCGGCCGCTTCGAGTTCGATCTCTATGGCCGCACCGCCTATGCCTACAGCCTGACGGTGCTGTTCGTGCTGTTCCTGCTGGCACGGATTGTGGTGAATTCCCCGTTCGGGCTCTCGCTGATGGCGATCCGGCGCAACACGCTGCGCGCGTCGGCGCTCGGCGTGCCGGTCAATCGCCGGCTGATGGCGGTCTACACGCTCGCCGCGGCCTATGCCGGCGCGGCCGGCGCGCTGCTCGCCCAGACCACGGCCTATGTCTCGCTCGAGGTGCTGGAATTCAACCGCTCGGCCGACGTGCTGCTGGCCCTGATCATCGGCGGACCGGGCTGGCTGTATGGCGGCATCGCGGGTGCGCTGGTGTTCAAGATCCTGCAGGACGTGCTGTCCTCGACCGCGCCGCAATTCTGGATGTTCTGGATGGGGCTGTTCCTGGTCGTGCTGGCGCTGGTCGGCCGCGAGCGGCTGACGCGCTGGGTGGTACGGCGATGACGGCCGCGCTGGAAACCAGCGGCCTCAGCAAGCGCTTCGGCGGAATCGTGGCGACCGACAACGTCACCTTCGCGCTGGAGCGCGGTGCGCGCCAGGCGCTGATCGGGCCGAACGGGGCGGGGAAGACGACCTTCGTGAACCTGCTGACCGGCGTGCTGGCGCCCAGCGCGGGGACGGTGCGGCTCGGCGGAGAGGACATCACGCGGCTGCGGCCCGAGGCCCGCGTGCGCCGCGGTCTGGTGCGGACCTTCCAGATCAACCAGCTCTTCCAGAGCCTGACGCCGCTCGAGACGCTGGCGTTGGCGGTGGGCGAGCGGCGGCGCCTGGGTGCCGACTGGCGCCGCCGGGTCGGCGCCGATCCCGCGGTCGCGCGCGAGGTCGACGAGATCGCGGCGCGCTTCGGCCTCGCCGACGTGGCCGAGGCGCGCACCGAGACCTTGCCCTACGGCAAGCAGCGGCTGCTCGAAATCGCCGTCGCCTTCGCCTGCAACCCGCAGGTCCTGCTGCTCGACGAGCCCGCGGCCGGCGTTCCCGAGGCCGAGCGGCGCGACATCCTGAACGCGATCGCGGCGCTCCCGGCCGAGGTGTCGGTGCTGCTGATCGAGCACGACATGGACCTGGTGTTCAGCTACGCCCGCCGCATCTCGGTTCTGGTCGACGGCGCGCTGTTCGCCGAGGGTACGCCGGAGCAAATCGCCCGGGATCCGAAGGTGCGCGCGGTCTATCTCGGCGAGACAGGGCATGGTGAGGCGGGCCATGACTGAACTGCTGGCGATCGAGGGACTGAGCGCGGGCTACGGCCGCGCCGTCGTGCTGTCGGAGATCTCGCTGGCGCTGGGCGAGGGGCAGGCGCTGGCGGTGCTGGGCCGCAACGGCGTCGGCAAGACCACGCTGATCGACAGCATCGTCGGCGTGACACGACGGTTCGCCGGATCGCTGCGCCTCGGCGGCCGCGAGATGGCTGCGCTGGCGCCCGAGGCGCGGGCGGCGCTGGGTGTCGGCTGGGTGCCGCAGGAGCGAAACATCTTCCGCTCGCTCACCGTCGAGGAGAACCTGACGGCGGTGGCGCGGCCCGGCCCGTGGACCCTCGACCGGATATTTGCGTTGTTTCCGAGGTTGCGGGAGCGGCGCGGCAATTCCGGCGGTGCGCTGTCGGGCGGCGAGCAGCAGATGCTGGCGATCGGCCGCGCGCTCGCGACCAATCCGCGGCTGCTCCTGCTCGACGAGCCGACCGAGGGACTGGCGCCGATCATCATCGAGGAACTGCTGCGCGTTCTGACGCGGCTGTTTCGCGAGGAGGGCATGACCGGCATCATCGTCGAGCAGCATGCCCACAAGATCCTGCCGATCACCGACCGAACGGTAATTCTGGAGCGCGGACGGGTCGTCCATTCCGGGGCTAGCGCTCAACTGTTGTCGGATGCCACACTCCTCGAAAGGCATCTCGGGGTCGGCTGAACTCCCCGGGAAAAGGGGGAAACATGAAGAGACGGACGCTGGTGATGGCCGCCATGGTCGCGCCGATGGCGATGTCGGGAAGGGCGCGCGCCCAAGGGTTTCCGGCCAATCCGATCCGGGTGATCCACGGTTACGATGCCGGTTCGAATCCAGACACCATCGCGCGCCACCTGGCGCAGCCGCTGACCGAGATCATCGGCGCCCAGATCGTGGTGGAGGCAAAGCCCGGCGCTGCCGAGCGGGTGGCGGCGACGCAGGTCGCGCGCATGAAACCGGACGGGAACGTGCTCTATCTGATGACCGGCGGGCAGGCTGTCGTCTCCGCGACTGACAAGACTCTCCAGTACGATCTGCTGAAGGATTTCGACTTCATCTCGATCGTGACGCGGTTTCCCTTCGTCTTCACGGTCGGGCCCGACTCGCCCTACAAGACCATCGAGGCGCTGATGGCCGCCGCGCGCAAGGATCCGGGCAAGATCACCTATGGCACATCGGGGATCGGCTCGACACTGCACATGGCGATGGAACTGGTGCTGCAGAAGACCGGCGTGAAGATGACGCATGTCCCCTACAAGGGAGGCATCGGCCAGCCCTACAACGACCTGGTCGGCGGCCGCCTCGACATGCATGTCGTGACCTTCTCGAACGCCCAGCCGCTGCTCAAGACCAACAAGCTGCTGGCGCTGTGCGTGACCTCCAAGGACCGGCACCCCGGCTTCCCCGGCGTGCCGACGGTCGCGGAAACGCTGATTCCGGACTACGACGTCGTGTCGTGGCTTGGCTTCACTTCGCCGGCTGGCCTGCCGCCGGCGATCCGCGACCGCTGGCACGAGGCTTTCAAGCAGGCAATGGCGCGTCCAGACATCAAGGCAAAGCTCGAAGAGCTCGGCAACGACACGCGGGTCAGCACACCGGCTGAATTCCGGGCGCGGGTCGAGGCGGACATGTCGCGCTGGCGTCCGCTCGCGCATGTGGTGAACCAGTCGTAGAGTAGGTCCATGAGCAAATACGGTATCGGTCAGCCCGTCCTGCGTTTCGAGGATCCGCGTCTGTTGCGCGGCCAGGGCAAGTTCGTCAACGACTTCAACCAGCATGGCCAGGTCCATGCCGTGTTCGTGCGTTCGCCGCATGCGCACGCGAAGATCCGTTCGATCGACGTCGAAGCGGCAAAGAAGTCGCCCGGCGTCGTCGCGGTACTGACCGGTCACGACGTCAAGGCCGACGGGCTCGGCATGCCCAAGGCCAACATGCCGCGCAAGCGTCCCGACGGAAAGCCGATGTACGCTCCGCAACGGCCGCCGCTGGTCACCGACCGCGTGCGCTATGTCGGCGACCCGGTGGTCATGGTGATCGCCGGCACGGTTGCCGAGGCCAAGGATGCGGCCGAACTGGTGGACATCGACTACGAAGCGTTGCCGTCGGTCACCCTGACCGAGGACACCGTGAAGCCCGGTGCGCCCGTGGTGTGGGACGACTGTCCCGACAACATTTCCAACAACGTGGAGCGCGGCAAGAAGGCCGAGACCGAAGCCGCGATCGCGGGCGCGGCGCGGGTGATCAAGCGCCGCTACGTGATCACGCGCGTGCACGCGCAGTACATGGAGCCGCGCGGGACGCTGGGCGTCTACGACCCGGGTGAGGACCGGCTCACGCTCTATGCCGACGTGCAGTACCCCCATCGGGTGCGAAACATGCTGGCGCAGAATGTCTTCAAGGTGCCCGAGAGCAAGATGCGCGTGATCGCCCAGGACGTGGGTGGCGGCTTCGGCACCAAGGGCTGGCAGTATGTCGAGCATCGCCTGACCCTGTGGGCGGCGCGCAAGCTCCTGCGCCCGGTGAAATGGACCCGCGAGCGCAGCGAAGCG
>CAYZQZ010000296.1:0-5555 GCA_964480235.1 uncultured Reyranella sp.
TGTGCTGCTTCATCTTCTTCTGCTGCGGCCGGATCAGCAGGAAGTAGAAGACGATGAAGATAAGGACCAGCGGGAAGAGCTGGACCAGGAAGTCGCTGCTGCCACCCCCGCCTGCCGCTTGCGCCCACGCCTCAGAAATAAGCATCCCCTGCTCCGATTCTTTCGATTTCTTCCGAACGCCGAAAAAGCGCGCGGACTATAGCCGCCCGCGCCCGCTTTGCAATGCAACTGCGGAACGATATGGTCGCCCCCTTTTCGGGCGACAAGCCCTTTCGGATGACGATGGATCAAGACCTTAAAGCCACGCTTTCACGCATTGCCGAAGCCCTCGACCGGCTGGCGCCGCCCGCGCCTGCCGGAGCCGACATCAATGCCGCGGAAGCCTATGTCTGGCACGCCGCCGGCCACCGGCTGGAAGCCGTCCCCAAGGTCAACCGGGTGAGCATCGAGCTGCTGAAGGGCGTCGACCACCAGAAGGAGACCCTGCTCGAGAATACTCGCCGCTTCGCCAAGGGGCTGCCGGCCAACAACGCCCTGCTCTGGGGCTCGCGCGGCGCGGGCAAGAGCTCGATCGTCAAGGCTGTCCACGCCCACGTGAACCGCGAGATGGGCGGGCCACCCGGTCCGCTCGCCCTTGTCGAGATCCATCGCGAGGACATCCCGTCCCTGCCGGCGCTGCTCAGCCGCATTCGCGAGAGCAAGCGTCGCTTCGTCGTGTTCTGCGACGATCTCTCCTTCGACGGCCAGGACGCCGCCTACAAGTCGCTCAAGGCCGTGCTCGAAGGCGGCATCGAAGGCCGGCCGGAGAACGTGGTGTTCTATGCCACGTCCAACCGCCGCCACCTGATGCCGCGCGACATGATCGAGAACGAGCGCTCGACCGCCATCAACCCATCCGAGGCCGTGGAAGAGAAAGTCTCGCTGTCGGACCGCTTCGGCCTGTGGTTGGGTTTCCACAACGCCGACCAGGACACTTTCTTCGCGATGATCGAGGGCTATGCCGAGTACTACAAGCTCGGCGTGCCGGCGGAGACACTGCGCAAGCAGGCGGTGGAATGGTCGGTGACGCGCGGCTCGCGTTCGGGTCGCGTCGCCTGGCAGTACGTGCAGGAAGTCGCCGGACAGCTGGGCAAGAAGCTGGAGTAGCTCGTTCTGAGGTAAGCCATGACGAACCCCGAAGACGTCCTGTTCTCCCCCTCGGTCAAGGCGGAACAGGAGCGTCTGGGGTCGCGCGCCTCGTTCGCGGTCAAGGAATTCGCGACCGAGATCACCGACAATCTCCGGCAGTTCCTTGACGCCATCGACACGTTCTTCCTGGCGACAGCCGACGCCGAGGGCCGGCCCTACGTACAGCACCGCGGAGGACCGCCGGGATTCCTAAAGCCGATCGGCACGCACACGCTGGCCTTCGCCGATTTCGCCGGCAACCGCCAGTACATCACGCTCGGGCACCTGAAGGAGAACGACCGGGCGCACATATTCATTCCGCACTTCGCCACGCGTCAGCGGGTGAAGCTGTGGGGCCGCGCGCGGGTGGTCGAAGGCGATCTCGAACTGATGGAGCGGCTGGTCGATCCGACCTACGTGAAAGCCAACCGGGCACGGCCTCAACGCGCGATCGTGTTCACGCTCGAAGCGTGGGACGTCAACTGCCAGCAGCACATCGTGGCCCGCTACAGCGAGGCCGAGATGGCGCCGGCGGTGAACAAGCTGGTCGCGCGGATCAAGGAACTGGAAAAAGAAGTCGCGCGGCTGAAGAGCGGCACTCCTTAAGGCGCGGCGGCACCGTCGCCGAGCCAATGCTTGATCAATGCCGCAAGAGTGCCGTCCTTGGCGAGCTCGGCCTGCGCCTTGTCGATGGCGTCGCGTAACGAGCCATCCCCCTTGCGCACGCAGACGCCCAGGATCTCGCGCGTGATCCCGGTCTGCACGACGCGAAGCTTGGGGCGGTCGCGAACGAACCAGCGAGCGACCGGCGCGAGCTTCATGAACGCATCGCACCCACCGTTCGACAGATCGCCGAGCGCCGTCTCGATCTGGTCGTAGGCATAGACGCGCACCTTCGCCGCGCGGCCCTCGGCTACGAGCCTGTCGGCGACGGGCTGGCTGGTGTTGCCTTGCTGCACGCCGATCGTCAGACCTCCGAGGTCGTCGATACCTCGCACATTGGGGTAACGTCCGATGTCGACCACCAGCGACTGACCCGAGCCGGCATAGGGTGCACAGAAATCGGCGATCGCCTGTCGGCTCGGCGTGATGGTCGTGCCCGAAGCGACGCAGTCATAGCTGCCGTCGTTCAGACCGGCAAAGATGCCGTTGAAGTCACTGCCCTTGAAGGGCACGAGCTGCCATTCTCGGCCAATCTTCCGGGCGATACGCTTCATGAGTTCGATATCGAAGCCCGCTGGGGCATTCTTGTCGACGAATTCGAAGGGCGGGTCGGGCAAGGCGGCTCCGACCCTCAAAGGCTGCGAGGCTTTCACGCCCGATCCCTGAGTCATCGCAATGGCTCCCGCGGCGAGCAAGTGACGGCGCAGCATGACAGCACGCTCCCGGCCATGGGTGGACTCGCAAGTCCGTACCGGCGGTTCGTCATCCTGCCTTACGAGAGGCAGAGGCACAAATTCAGGCGCGTCAGAATCGACGCCAATCGCCATGCCGCGGGTCGGATGGGCGCCGCCCGGCCCCTATGCTCCGGTGCGCCTCCATCGGCTTCTCCTGGCGCCATTGAGGCAGATCAAGTCCGAGATTTCCCGAGTCCCTATGCTGGTACCTATGAGGAAATTGTCCGATGTCACGTTGGATCAGAACCCGCTGGTCCTGAAGAGCTCCACTCCGGTGATCGAGGCCTGCCGCCGCATGGGCGACCGGCGTGCGGGCTCGGTCGCCGTCGTCGATGAGGCCGGTCGCCTGGTGGGCATCTTCACCGGGCGCGACGCCGTGAGCCGCGTGCTGGCAGAGGGGCGGGACGCGGCCACTACCCAGCTCGCTGCAGTCATGACGCGCGACCCCGCGACGCTGTCCCCCGAGCAAACGGCCCTCGATGCACTGCGGCTCATGTGGGATGGCGGCTTTCGTCATCTGCCGATGGTGAAGGACGGAAAAGTGCTGGGCGTGGTCTCCCGCGGCGACTTCAATGGCGTGGAATTCGACACGCACGAGCGCGAACGCGATCTCTGGGAACATATGCGCTGACCGACGCAGGCAATGCTCCTTGCTGGGCACTGCCTGGACAGCGCGGAGTTCCCGACCGAAGGCCACCTAGAGCCGATTCATGGGCTCTCGGCTGGATTCGAAGTGCGGGCAAACCTCTCTGCGCGATAGGCACCGACACTTACGGGCAAGTACTTAGCCGGACCACCGATCGGCAAACAGCCGACGATCGTGTCGTAGTTGGCCTGAAAGAAGAACGGCACGGAAATCCGCCGTTTGGCCCAGCCAGCCGGCGGATTGGCGACCCTGTGGGGCGTCGATACCCAATGGTCGTTGGTCCAGCGCATCAGGATGTCGCCGACATTGACGACATAGGCGTCGGTCGAAGCCGGCGGCGCAATCCACGTGCCGTCGCGCGCACGCACTTCGAGGCCACCGACATCGCTATCAGCGTGGACGAAAGTCAGCATGTTGAGATCGGTGTGCACGCCCGCCCGCAACTGCCCCTCGGCTGGAGCCCGCGTGTAGGGCGGATAGCAGATCAGCCGCAGCATGCTGATCTGCCGGTCGGTCACGGCCGCGAAAAAATCCGGCGGCAGGTCGAGTGCCCGCGCGCAAATCGCGAGTGTGCGCTGTGCCAGCGCCGTCATGGCGTGCCAATAGGCGCGCATCGCCGGCTGTAGACTCCCGGGCTCGGCCGGCCAGAGATTGGGCGCAAAGGACGGGTATGCCGCGGGCCCGGTATAATAGGTGTCATCGGGAAGATCGAACGGTCCGATCGAGAAGATCTCCTTGTAGTCGGGCGGCGTCTGCCCGCCGCCCAGGCGCGCCAGCGTCTCCTCGCCATAGGCGATAAAGCCGCGATTCTGATCGGGCCGCGGCCTGGCCACCTTCTTCTTCTCGTCGACGGGAAGGTCGAAGAACGCGTTGGCTGCCGCATAGAGGCTGCGAATGATCGCGGCGGGCACGCCATGATGATCGAGCGCCACGAAACCGATATCGCGGAACGCTCGGCCGATTTCCGGCGCCAGGTCGGCATCGCTGCGGCGCAGGTCGAGCAGGGGAATGGCGTTCATGACGCACGATCAAGCAAGGCCGGTGCCATTGGCACACCGATTGCACCTCTCCCCAGTGGGAAATCTGAACCCCAGGGAGAAGACGTCATGCCACTCGCATCCAACCGCCTTTCGCGTCGCGGCCTTCTCAAGGGAGCGAGCGCCGGCGCCATGGCCGCAATGATCGGCGCGCCCTCGATCGTGCGTGCGCAAGCCAAGGAACTGGTGATCGGCGGCGCGGCGGGCTTCGCGCCGTGGATGAACGGCACGGTCTCCCAGGCCTTCGAGGCCAAGTACAAGACCAAGATCGTCTATGAGGGCACCCGCTCGCTGGTGAACCTCGAGAAGATGCAGAAGAACAAGGACAAACAGTATCTCTCGGTCGTGCTGATGGACGACCCCGTGATGATCCTCGCGGTCAAGGAAGGGCTGCTCGAAAAGTTGACTCCCGCCCTGGTGCCGAACGTCGCAAAGTTGCGGCCGGGCACTGTGCACATGGACGGCATGTGGGCGAACTACCTGCAGCCTTGGCAAGGCATTGCCTACAACACAAAGGCTCTGCCCGGCGGCTTCCCAGCCTGGGCCGACTGCTACGACGCCAAATTCAAGGGCCGCCTGGTCATCCCCTCGCTGCAGAACACCGAGGGCCTGGCCAATCTGGTGATGGCGGCAGCGCTGGAGACCGGTAAGCCGATCGAGCAGGCGCAGTTCGAAATCGAGGCCGGCTTCAAGAAGATCAAGACGCTGAAACCCAACCTGCTCACGATCTATACGCAGATCCCGCAGGCACTGAATCTGCTCGAGCAGGGCGAGGGCTGGGCGATCCCGAGCATGTTCTCGACCAACGTGATTCCCAAGGAGAAGGAATCGCCGATGAAGATGAGCGCGCCCAAGGAAGGCATCTTCGTCGGACCGGCCGGCGTGTGCATGGTCAAGGGCGGCCCCAACCCCGAGATGGCCGCGGCTTTCATCGACATGATGTTGGGCCCCGAAATGCAGGACAAACTGCAGCCCGAGACCTTCGCCTTCCCGTCGAACGTCGCCGCCAAGCCGCCAGTCGGCATCCCCGCCGACATCAAGGTGCACAATCTCGACTGGGGCTTCGTCGCCAAGGAGCGCGGCGAGTGGGTCAAGCGTTGGGACCGCGAGATGGCGATGTGACGTCGCCCGCCGGCGACGTCGTCCCGAGCGCTGCGGGAGATCGCACGTGAGCTTCCTCGATGTCCGTGGCGCCGAAAAGGCATTCGGGAGTGCGACCGTGCTGGGCGGCGTCAATCTCGGCGTCGCGCAGGGCGAGTTCGTATCTCTGCTCGGCCCGTCGGGCTGCGGCAAGACCACTCTCCTGCG
>CAYZQZ010000297.1:0-5545 GCA_964480235.1 uncultured Reyranella sp.
GGGTGCGCAGCATCAGCTCGAGGTCGGTAGCGCAGAACGAGCCTTTGCCCGGCTTGTCGATGATCGGTTCGCCCGCGATCGGCGCGAGATCCGGAATGATCTCCCAGCCGGGCTCTCCGCGCACCAGGATGCGGCCGCACGGGCCGGGATCGCCGATGCCAGCGCCGATCTGCCGGGAGCGCCAGCGCTTGTTGGCCGGCAGGTCCGAGAGGTCGGGGCGATGGCCCTCGCGGGTATGGATGACGTGCCAGCCCGCCTTGCGCGCGGCCGCCAGCAGCTTCTTGATCGGCTCGATCGGCGCGCGGGTCAGCGACAGGTCGTAGCCCATCTTGTCGACATAGCCGCCGACGCCGCAGAAATCGGTCTGCATGTCGATGATGATCAGCGCCGTGTTCCCGGGCCGCAGGTCGCCGTTGTACGGCCAGGCATAGGGGCGCGAGTCGACGTATTTGTTGGTCATGGCTCCCTCACTTCACCGCCCCCAGTTCACCGGGCGCACCGCGCAGGCTGCGTTCGGGCGAGCAGGTCGCGATCATCAGGCCGAGCGTCAGTACGTAGGGCGCGGCGCTGAACAGATAGTAGCCCTGGGTGACGCCGACGGACTGCAGCGCCGGGCTGATCGCGCCGGCGGCGCCGAACAGCAGCGAGGCCCACAGGCAGCGGATCGGATCCCAGCGCGCGAAGATCACCAGCGCCACCGCCATCAGGCCCTGGCCGCTCGACAGGCCCTCGTTCCAGCTCCCGGGGTAGTAGAGCGACAGGAAGGCGCCGCCGACGCCCGAGAAGGCGCCGCCGATCGAGGTCGCGATCAGCCGCGTGCGCGCCACCGATGCACCCATCGCAAGTGCTGCGTCGACGCTCTCGCCGGCCAGCCGCACGATCAGGCCCCAGCGCGTGTTCTTGAGCGCCCAAGCGAGCACGAACGCCGAAATGATGCCGAGCACGAACAGGTAGTTCACCTGCAGCGCCTGACGGACCTGCGGGATCGAACTCCACCAGCCGAGCTCGATCGCGCCTAGGTTCGGCGCCTTGGGCTGGATGAACGGCTTGCCGAGGAAGAAGGCGAGGCCGGTGGCGAACAGCATCAGGCCGATGCCGGTCGCGATGTCGTTGACCCGCGGCAGCTGGCAGATGCCGGCATGCAGCGCGCCGAGCAGCAGGCCGACGCACGCGGCCACCAGCACGCCGAGCCACGGTGAACCCGAGACCAGTGCCACGCCGTAGGCGCTCATCGCGCCCATCACCAGCGTGCCTTCGAGCCCGAGATTGATGCGGCCGGAGCGCTCGGTCAGGCATTCGCCGACGCTCACGAAGATGAACGGCGTGCTGACGCGGATGGCGCCCGCCAGCATGGCGAGCGGCACACCCCACAGGCCGAGCGAAGTGTCGCCCATCAGCGCGCCTCCTTCTGTTTCCAGAGGCGGCCGTAAAGCGTCTCGCTCGCGAGAATGGCCACGAAGATGATGCCCTGCAGCACCACGACGGCGGCGTCGGGCAGGTCGAGCCGTCGCTGCAGCAGGCCGCCCGAGGCGCCGATGCCGCCCAGCAGGATCGCCACCGGCACGATCGCCGCGGGATGATGGCGCGCCAGGAACGACACAAGGATGCCGGAATAGCCGTAACCCACCGCCAGCGAGGCGTTGGCCTTGCCGTGCACGGCCGCGACCTCGACCATGCCAGCGAGGCCTGCCGCCGCGCCGCCGGTGGCGCAGGCCAGCAGCACGTAGCGCCCGACATTGAGGCCCATCATGCGCGCGGTCTTCGGGTTGCCGCCGATCACTTCCATGGCGAAGCCGAAGGTGGTGAAGCGCTGGAACAGGTAGATCGCCAGGCAGGCGATGACGCCGTACACCAGGCCGTAGTGTACGTCGGTGCCCGGAATGGCGCCGATCATGTTGGCGTCGCCGATCGGGAAGGTGGACGGCTTGTTGAGGCTCGTCGGGTCGCGCAGTGGGCCCTCGACGAAATGATTCATCAGCGCGATCGCGATGTAGGTCAGCAGCAGGCTCGAGATCGTCTCGTTGACGCCGCGATACTGGCGCAAGGCCCCGGCCAGCGCGATCCAGAGGCCGCCCATCGCCATGCCGGCCAGCGCCATCGCGAGCTGCACGACGAGAGACGGCGCGCCCGCCATGGCGATGCCCGCGGCGGCGGCGGCGACGCCGCCCAGCACGAGGGCGCCTTCGTTGCCGATAATCACCAGCCCCAGCCGCGCCGGTAGTGCGGTGCAGAGCGCGGTCAGGATCAGCGGCGCCGCGCGGGTCAGCGTGTTCTGCCATGAGAACCAGCTGCCGAACGCGCCCTGGTACATCAGCCCGAAGGCCTCGAACGGATCGACGCCCGCGTAGATCGCGAGCAGCAGTCCGAACAGCACGGCCGACGCCAGCAAAGCCAGCGTCGGCACGGCGATACGTTCGAGGGCGGCACCCATCTTCCTACTCCTCCCCCATCATCGGGGGAGGTGGCGCGCTATTCCGCGACGGAGGCGTCAGGCTCGTACGATCCGCAATGACCCCTCCGTCGGCGTAAGACGCCGACACCTCCCCATTTGAATGGGGAGGGTGGCTACGCGTCACCTCCGGCGGCCCCTACGACGTCGCGCCGATCACGCCCTCGACCAGGTAGTTCATGCTCTCGAGCTTGGGCTCGGTGATGGCGTAGGACGTGCCCGCCGGGATGACGACGTTACCCTTGTTGTCCTTCAGGGCGCCCTTGTAGATCGACAGGCTGCCGTTCAGCACCGCGGTCTTGGCCGCGTCGGCCTTTTCCTTGGCTGCTGCCGACACCGCGGGCCCGTAGGCCGAGGTGCGCACGAAGCCTTCCTTCAGGCCGCCGCGCACGAAGTTGCCCGGCGCCTTGCCGGCCTTCATCGAGTCGACCATGTCGACATAGACCTTCTCCCAGTTCCACTCGGCGCCGGTCAGGTAGCCCTTGGGCGCGAGTGCGGCCTGGTTGCAGTGGTAGCCCGAGCAGAAGATGCCGGCGCGTTCCGCGGTCTCCATCACGACCTTGGGCGAGTCGACATGGCAGGTCACGACGTCGACACCCTGCGCGATCATCGAGTTGGTCGCCTCGGCTTCCTTGACCGGCAGCGCCCAGTCGCCTGTGAAGATCGCCTGCGTGGTGACCTTCGGATTGACCGACTGCGCGCCCAGCGTGAAGGCGTTGATGTTGCGCAGCACCTGCGGGATCGGCTTGGCAGCGACGAAGCCCAGCTTGCCGGACTTGGTCGTCATGCCGGCCACGATGCCCGCGATGTATTGCGCCTCGTCGATGTAGCCGAAGTAGCTGCCGGTGTTCATCGGGTGCTTGCCTTCGGTCCACAGGCCGCCGCAGTGGCGGAACTGGATTTTGGGATACTTGGCCGCCATGCGCAGCATGTGCGGGTCGAAGTAGCCGAACGAGGTCGGGAACACGAGCGTGGCGCCGTCGAGATTGATCATGCTCTCCATCGATTTCTCGATAGCGACCGTCTCCGGCACCTTCTCTTCCTCGACCACCTTCACGCCGGCCATGCGCTTCAGAATGGCGGCGGCCTCGGCGTGGGCCTGGTTGTAGCCGTAGTCGTCGCGCGGCCCGACATAGATGAAGCCGATCACCAGGGGCTTCTGCGCGTTGGCCGCGCCCGCGAGTCCCAGCGCCGCCGCTCCGGCCACGCCGCCCAGCAGGCCACGCCGTCCAATCCTGAAGTTGTCGATCATTGCATCCCCCTCCGCTGTCTTGCCCGGCCAGTGGCGGCCGAAGAGGGGGCAGCAATCCATGTGCCAGCAATTTTGGGGCGGATTCGCGGGCAGTTGCCGGGTTTTGCGCCTCACGCCGGTTGAAAAATGTATGCAACATCGGCGCATTGCATTCTTTTTGGGCATGCACATGCGCCCGAGGCTTATTGGCACTCAATTTGTATGCAATCGCCTGCAATGGAGACCGAAAATCCGACGCTGACCGAAAAGCTCGCGAGCGCGATCGCCGACGGCATCCTGAACGGCTCGCTGAAGCCCGGGGTGCGGCTCGACGAAGTCGGCCTGGCACTGCAGCACGGCGTGTCGCGCACGCCTGTGCGCGAGGCGCTGCGCCAGCTCACCGCCAGCGGCCTCATCGACATGCGGCCGCGCAAGGGCGCAGTCGTGTCCAAGGCGACCCCGGAGCAGGTCGAGAGCCTGTTCGTCGCCATGGCCGAGATGGAGGCGACCTGCGCCCGCCTCGCCGCCATGAGCATGACGCCGGTCGAGCGCCGCCGCCTCCAGGCGCGTCACGAGGCGATGACGGCGCTCGCCACCCGGGGCGATCCTGCCGCCTATGCCGACGCCAACGTTGCGTTCCACTCGGCGATCTATGCCGGCGCGCACAACGCGCCTATCGCCGAATACGCCATGAGCCTGCGCCGCAGGGTCGGGCCGTTCCGCCGAGCCCAGTTTCAGGTCCAGGGCCGCCTGACGCGTTCCAACCAGGAGCACGACGCGGTTGTGCGCGCGATCCTGGTTGGCGACGCCGCGGCCGCGCACGCCGCCATGCTGCATCACGTCAGCCTGGTCGAGGACGCCTTCGAGGCGTTCGCGGCGACGAATCCCGTGGCGCGCGGCTGACATCTCACCCAGAGGAGCATTGCGCGGCAATGCGTCTAGACGAGTGGGCCCGAGCACCTTGTGTGGTCCTCATCCTTCGAGACGCGGCCTTACGGCCGCTCCTCAGGATGAGGGCAAGTGCCTCTACATGATCTGGTTCACAACGCCGCCATCGACCCGCATGGCCGCGCCCGACGTGCCCGACGCCGCTTCGCTGCAGAGATAGACGCCGAGGTTCGCCACCTCGTCGGCCGAGGTGAAGCGCTTCAGCAGCGACGTCGGCCGGAAGTCGCGGAAGAAGGCCTCTTCGATCTCGGCGACGGTGATGCCTTGTGCCTTGGCGCGCTCGGCGCGCAGGCGGCCGGTGTTCTCGGTATTGGTCGGGCCGGGCAGCAGCGCGTTCACGGTGACGCCGGATCCGGCCAGCTCCATCGCCATGCCGCGCATGATCGCGAGCTGCGCGGTCTTGGTCATGCCGTAGTGAATCATCTCCTTCGGGATGTTGAGCGCCGACTCCGAGGAGACGAACACCACGCGGCCCCAGCCGCGTTTGGCCATGCCCGGCGCGTAGTGCCGCGCGAAGCGGATGCCGCTCATGACGTTGACCTCGAAGAAGGGCCGCCACTCCTCGTCGGTGATCTCGAACGCGGGCCTGCGGCCGTAGATGCCGAGATTGTTCACGACGATGTCGAGCTCCGGCACCGCCGCGAACACCGTGTCGGCGCCCGCGGCCGTGGCGCAGTCGGCGACGAGGCCGGTGAGCCTGGCGGCAGGCACGGTCTCGCGCATGCGCGTGAGCGCGCCGTCGACCGTTGCCCGGGTGCGGCCCGTCACGACCACCGACGCGCCCTCCGCTGCCAGCCCGCGGGCGATGGCAAATCCGATGCCGCCGGTCGAGCCGGTGACCAGCGCGTGCTTGCCCGAGAGCCCGAGATCCATGGCCGTTCCTTTCGAAATTCGCTGCACATCGAGTGTGGCGCATC
>CAYZQZ010000298.1:0-5542 GCA_964480235.1 uncultured Reyranella sp.
GGCTCGCTCGGCCTGTTGCCGTCGGCCTCGCTCGGCGCGCCGGACGCCACGGGCCGCCGCAAGGCGCTGTACGAGCCGATCCACGGCAGCGCGCCCGACATCGCGGGCAAGGGTTTGGCCAATCCGATCGCCGAGACGCTGAGCTACGCCATGATGCTCCGTTACTCCTTCGACCTTTCGAAGGAAGCCGACCTCGTCGAAACCGCGGTCGAGAACGTGCTGAAGGCGGGCTATCGCACCGGCGACCTGCTGGTCGGCAACACTCAGGGCACCAAGAAGGTCGGCACCCAGGAAATGGGCGACGCGATCGTCAAGGAACTGGACCGGCTGGCCTGAGGCCGGCCCCAAGCCAATCGGCGTCTAACGGTCGGCGTCGATGGCGCGGTCGAGCGCCGCGGCGAAATCCGCCATTTCGGATGGCGCCAAGTCCGACACGGCATGCATCTCGAAGCCACCGTGGCGCCAGTCAGCCAGGGCGAAGCCATCGCGCTGGATGACGCTGGCAGTGGAATTGGCTCCCGATACCGGCCAAAGCGACAGCGCGATCCGGTGCTGATTGCGGCGATAGACCAGCACCGCCACCTTGCGCCCGGCCACGACGTCTATGCGGCCGCCTTCCAACGGGAACCCGGCCGATGTGAGGTCGTGGACCGGCGGCGAATAGTCGATACGGCCGGCAAACCAAGGTCGCACCGTATGGCGGTCGGTCGAGGCAACGTCGACAGCGTGATCGCTCGACGCGACCCGCAGATAGGTCGACACGAACTCGTCGTCCGCCGCGCCGAACCGGCCACCGCTCAGGCTGCCGCCCAACCAGCCGAGTGCCGCGGCCAGGAAGAGGCTCGCGGCCAGGGCCGTCCAGTTGCGGGAGAACGCCGGCCTCATCGCCGCGTTGTCGGTTGCGACCGTGCCGACGATAGCCCGCAATTCGCGCTCGATGCGGCCCCGCAGCAGGTCGGGCGCGCGCTCGGGCGGCAGCTCCCGAAGCAGACCGCTCATCGTGCGCGCGGACTCGAGCCGCCGCCGGCATTCGGGACAGCTTTCCAGGGCGCGCTCGAATTCGGCGCTGTCGCGCGCCGACAGCTCGCCGTCGACATAGGCGTCGACCATCGCCTCACAGGTCGGGCAGTCCATGTCCACTCCTTCCGAGGCGGGCTTTGAGTTCCGCCGCCAATTTCTCGCGTGCCCGGGCAAGACGCGACATGACCGTGCCGATCGGGAGATCCAGCACGCGCGCGATATGTTTATAGGGAAGATCCTCGATCTCGCGCAGAACGAGGATCTCCCGCGACTCCGCCGGGAGGGCGGCAAGTGCCGCCGCGATCTGCCGTCGCCGATCGTCCGCCAGCACGCTCTGCTCCGGATCCGGACCATCGGCAGGCCGGTCCTCCGCCTCCTCGATCGGACGCTCGACCATGCCCTTGCGTGTCCGCAGGTCGGCCCAGGCGTTGCGTGCGATACCCAGTAGCCAGGGCCTGGGCTCGCCGCCGCGGAAGGCATGGAAGTAGCGCAATGCCCTGAGCATCGCCTCCTGCGCCACGTCCTGCGCCAGCACCGGGTCGCGGGTCAGCCAGCGCGCGAAACCATGCACCGAATCGAGATGCGGCAGCATCAGCGCGCGAAAGCGCTCGAGCGTGGCCGCGTCCGGCTTCGGCGATGAGGACATGCAGCCCATTAGGCCATCAATACCGGTCGCGGGTCGATTTTATTCCCGACGGAATAGATGCCGGGAACGCGCGGTAACGCCTTCAGTCAATCCAAGGAGGCCTCCATGGCGCATAACGACCGTCGCGAGTTCCTGAAGCTGACCGGCATCGCCGGCGTCACATTCACTGCAGGTTTATTCCCGGCCTTCCGCGCCACCGCGCAGGCCGGCGGCGACTTCCATTTCGTGCAGTTCTCGGACACCCATTGGGGCTTCAAGGGTGCCCCCAACCCCGACGCCGAGCACACGCTGGAAAAGGCTATCGCGACCGTGAACGGCCTCGCCAGCAAGCCTGATTTCATCGTCTTTACCGGCGACCTCACCCACACCACCGACGACGGCAAGGAGCGGCGCGCCCGCATGGCCCGCTTCAAGGAAATCGTGTCGGCGCTCACCGTCAAGAACGTGCGCTTCATGCCGGGCGAGCACGATGCCTCGCTCGACAAAGGAGAGGCCTACAAGGAGTTCTTCGGCGCCACGCACTACACGTTCGACCACAAGGGCGTGCACTTCATCGCCCTCGACAACGTTTCCGACCCGGCGGCGAAGTTGGGCGACGAACAGCTCGCCTGGCTGGCCGCCGACCTCAAGCAGCGCAAGCCCGACGACCGTATCGTCGTGCTGACCCATCGCCCGCTGTTCGACCTGCAGCCGAGCTGGGACTGGACGACGGCCGACGGCGCCAAGGCGATCGAGCTGCTGATGCCGTTCAAGAACGTCGTGGTGTTCTACGGTCATATCCATCAGGAGCATCATCAGATGACGGGCCACATCGCCCATCACGCGGCCAAGTCGCTGATCTTCGCCCTGCCCGCGCCCGGTTCGCAGCCCAAGCGCGGCCCGCTAGCCTACGACGCGGCCACGCCGGGCAAGGGCCTCGGCACGCGCGACGTGGCGATGGGCGCCGCCGTCTCCCTGAGCGAGCTGCCGGTCACGAAAGGCTGAAGACCATGAAACGCAGACTGTTCGCGGCGCTGTTGATGGGCAGCGCGGCGGCCGGGGCAGCACGCCTGGCTGCCGACACCCCCGACGAAATCCCGATCGCTGCCATGAAGTTCGACTTCACGCCCGAGACAGTGAAGGTGAAAGTCGGCCGTCCGGTGACGCTAGTGCTGACGTCTCTAGACCGCATCCACGGCTTCAAGATGCCGGACATGGGCGTGCGGACGGAGATCATTCCCGACAGGGAAACAAGGGTGACGATCACGCCCCAGAAGGTTGGCAGCTTCATATTCTTCTGCGACGTCTTCTGCGGCGACGGACACGAAGAGATGTCGGGCACCCTGATCGTCGAGACGTAATCTTCAGCGCTTCAGGATCGAGCCCAGCACGCCGCGCAGGATCGACCCACCGACCTGGCTGCCGATGCTGGCGGCCAGGCCCTTGCCGAAGATCGCCTTGGACGCCTCGCGGGCGACCACGGTGGCGGTGCTGCGCATCGCGGCCTTGGCAACCGTCGTGCCGATCGAGTCGGGCTGCCGGCCGCGCGGTTTCGGTGCTGCCTCCGGCGCCGACTGGCCTGGCGGCGAGGCCGGCGCCTGGGCGCGCTTGAGCCGGGGTTCGGCGCGCGGCGCCTCGTCAGCCGGCGATTGCTCCTCGGCGGGCTTGCCCCACCGGCCGGTCGGTGGGGCCTCAGGTGGCGGAACAGTGGGCGGCACCGAACCGTATTGGCCACGTCGGCGAGCCGCCGGCGTCGCACCGCCGCCGGAGGGCATGGGCGGCGGCGTCTTCTGTTGATCGGCGCCCGTGGCGCGACCCATCAGCACCTCGTAGGCAGAGGCGCGATCGACCGGGGTGTCGTACTTGCCCGCCAAGGCGCTCCCCTTCAGCGTTGCGGCACGCTCGGCATCGCTGACCGCGCCGATGCGCCCTTGAGGCGGTGCGATCAGGCATCGCTCGACCGGTTCGGGCACTCCCTTGGCGTCGAGGAAGGACACAAGGGCCTCACCGACGCCGAGCTGCTGGATGGCGTCGACGGCCTTGAATTTCGGGTTGGGCCGGAACGTGTCGGCCGCGACCTTGACGGCCTTCTGGTCCTTGGGCGTGAAGGCCCTCAGAGCGTGCTGTACGCGATTGGAGAGCTGACCGAGCACACTCTCCGGAACATCGAGCGGATTCTGGGTCACGAAATAGACGCCGACGCCCTTGGAACGGATCAGGCGCACCACCTGCTCGATACGGTCGAGCAGCGCCTTGGGCGCGTCGTCGAACAGCAGATGCGCCTCGTCGAAGAAGAACACGAACTTCGGTTTGTCGAGATCGCCGACCTCGGGCAGGCGTTCGAAAAGCTCCGACAGCAGCCACAGCAGGCCGGTGCCGTAGAGGCGCGGGCTCTGCATCAGGCGGTCGGCCGCCAGGATGTTGACCACGCCGGCGCCGCTTGCGTCGACGCGGATCATATCGGCGAGGTCGAGAGCAGGTTCGCCGAAGAAACCCTTGCCGCCCTGCTGGTCGAGGATCAGGAGCTGGCGCTGGATGGTGCCGACACTGGCCTTGCTGACATTGCCGTACTCCGCCGTCAGGGTTCCCGCATTCTCCGCCGCCCACTGCAGCATGGCCTGCAGGTCCTTGAAGTCGAGCAGCAGGAGCCCCTGCTCGTCGGCAACCTTGAAGACGACGTTGAGGACGCCCTCCTGGATCTCGTTGAGCTGCAGCAGACGGGCCATCAGCACCGGGCCGACTTCGCTCACCGTCGTGCGAATCGGATGACCCTTATCGCCGAAGAAATCCCAGTACACGACTGGAAAGGCGCGACCGCCATAGCCGTCAATCTTGAGCTGCCGGGCCCGCTCGAGCGCTCGAGGGTTGTCGCCACCCTTCTGGCCGATACCGGCCAGGTCGCCCTTCACGTCGGCCAAAAACACGGGCACGCCATAGGCGGAGAAGCCTTCGGCGATCGTCTGCAAGGTCACTGTCTTGCCGGTGCCGGTGGCGCCCGCGATCAGGCCGTGGCGGTTGCCGAACTTCAGGAGCAGATACTGGTCGGCCTCGCTGGCGCCGACGAAGATCGCGTTGTCCTCACTCATGCCGGCACTTTAGCCAAAGACCCCGCTGCATAGTAGGGTGGCGCCATGCCCGCCACCCGCCTTGCCCTGGCCGTGATCGGCGACGAGATCGGCCCCTCACTACCGGAAATGCTCTCATTCTGCGCCGAACAGAGGGTGCGTCGCCTCGACATGCGCACCGTCGACGGCCGCAACCTGCTCGGCATGAGTCTGGACGACGTCCGCGCAATCAAGGCCGCGCTCGACAAGGCCGGCATCGAGATCCCGACCTTCGTCTCGCCAGTCTTGAAGTGGGCCGCGCCCGGCAAGGCGCCGGCTGGCGGCGGAAAGGTCGACTTTGCCTTCGATCCTGCGCAGTGCCCCGCTCCCGATCCGCTGGCGCACGCCTTTGCCATCGCCAATGCCCTGGGCGCACGACACATGCGGGTCTTCAGCTTTCTGCGCTATGCCGGCTACACGCCGCTCGATCTGAAGTCCGAGATCGACCGCCTGCTCGAACTTGCACGACGCCACGACGTGATCGTCGAGATGGAGAACGAGCCGGTCTGCAACGTCGGCTCGGTCGCCGAGCTTGCCGCCTTCTTTCGCGTGATCCCGGCGTCGTCTCACCTGCGGCCGCTCGTCGATATCGGAAACAGTTGGTCGATGGGTCAGGTGCCCGGCGATTCCGACATGGCGGCCCTGGCACCGTCGGTCGACCTCATCCACCTCAAGGACCGCGACTTGGCTGCGCGTCGTACGGTGCCGCTGGGCGACGGCCAAGTCCCATGGGCACGGGAACTGACACGGCTGCTCAAGAACGTGACGGCGCCCGAGGTTCTCGCCAGCATGG
>CAYZQZ010000299.1:0-5530 GCA_964480235.1 uncultured Reyranella sp.
GTGGGCGGCAGCTTCTGGATCATGGTCGACCTGCACACGCGCATGGCGCTCTGACGGGCGGATCGAAAAAAGACCTCATCCTGAGGAGCGGCGCCAGGCCGCGTCTCGAAGGATGAGCAACAGACAAGGTGCGCGATCCCATCCTTCGAGACGGCCGCTTCGCGGCCTACTTAGGATGAGGTTGTTCGTCTAGTTCGCGCAGTCCTTGCGGATTTCGGCCGGAATCGGATCGCCTGGCATTTCAAGACGGCAGTGGTAGTCGAACGCAGCGCGATACGGCGCCGGGATGCGCGCGCGGGCCTGGATCGGCACGATAAAGCGACCGCCACGCTCCATGTGCTGGTTGCCGTAGCCGATATTGCCCCCGTCGGGGAAGTGCAGGTCGAGGAAAGGCTGGCCACTTGCGGCGACGAACTCGATGGCCAGCACTGCGCCCGCAATGCATTCGAAGCGCGGGCCCTTCTTCAGGGCCGCACTTTCGGTGTTCTTGTCCTTGCCGCGCGCCACCGTCCAATACGCCATGCCGCCGCTGCGCCAGCTCTCGGTCGTGAAGCTGCCGCACGTGAAGCTGGTCTTGGCTGAAGGGGGGCTGCCCTGACTCCACGCCGGTGCGGCGAAGAGTGCGAGCAGGACGATGAAGACAGTTCTCACTTCGGCAGCGCCTCCAGGGCCTTCCTAGCGTCGGCGTCGTTCTGCGCGGCCGCCTGCTGCAGCCAGCTCTTCGCCTTGCCCGTATCGGCCGCGAGACCGGCGCCGCCCTTGGCGAGCAGCAGCCCGAACTTGCGCTGTGCCTCGGCATTGCCGGCGAGCGCCGCCCGCTCGTACCACTCGGCGGCGCGCGCGGCGTCGGGCGTGAAGCCCGCCCGGGGCGGCGCCGCGAGCGGATCGTAGAAGGCGCCGATCTCGATCTGCGCCAGGACGTTGCCGGCCTCGGCGGCGCGGCGCCACACCAGGAACGCGGCGCTGAGATCGCCGCTCTGGGCGAACTCCTTGCCTTTCGCGAGCATCGCGTCGGGCGTGGGCTTGCCGGCGAGATAGTCGTTCACCGTGTCGCGCACGGACTTCTTCAGCGGTTCGGCGGCGACCGTCTCCGGCGGCTTGGTCTCGCTGGGCGGCGTCGCCGCGATCTGATCGCCGGCCTTCGGGGCGAGGTAGTTGCGATAACCCCAGTAGCCTGCACCGGCCAGCACCAGCACGATCACGGCGGCTATCAGCCAGCCCGCGCCGCTCTTCGGCTCGGCCGGCGGCGGCTCGCGCTCGGCACGCAGGTCGGGCGCGGTTGCGAAGGGCGGCGGCAGTGGCGGTTCCGCCGGAGCGGCCGGTGCAGCCGGCTCTTCCAGTGGCGGCAGCTTGATGACCCGCTTCAGCCGCACCGTGTCGTCGGTCAGGCGGCTCGCCGGATCGGCAGCGCCCGAGGTCAGCATGGCGGGCCAGGCCACCACGGTGGTGCCGACCACGCCGATGTCGGGTTCCTTCACGCGCAGGCGCACCGTGGCGACACCGGCCAGGCGATCGCAGATTTCCGGCCCGAGCTCGAACTCCAGCGCGTTGCCGACACGCTGGACCCGCGCGGGCTGCAACCAGGTTTCGGTGCGCCGCCAGCCGTCGTCGGCCAGGTGCGAATCGGGGCCCTGCTGACGCTGGATCGACAGCGTCAGTCCCTCGGGCGAGGCATCGAGGTCGGTGAGGCGAAGCGTGGCATGGCCTGGATCGGCCATCGGCAGGACGAACGCGCGGACAGCCATCGTGCGCCGTCAGGCCGGAACGGCGCGCAGGATGGCGCCCAGCCGCTCGTTCTGCTCGGCGGTGATCTCGCGGCCGCCTTCGTAGCCGACATTGTCCATGGCGAGCTGCAGGAAGGCCCGCATCCAGTCCTTGCAATAGTCGGCGTACATCGCGCCCGGCTCCTCGCCGAGCTGCGGCGCACCGTTGGGGGTGGGCGGATTCTCGAAAACGCGGCGCGTCGGCGCATGCGGCGGCAGGCCGGGCCGCTGTTCGATCGGAAGGCGATCGAAGCCCAGCGCACTGACATAGCCGTTCAGTGCCGCGGCGGCGCTGCGCACCTGGCGTTCGGCGATGTCTTCCCACTTGGCGTTGGCCGCATTCTCGAGCGCGCGCACCTCGAGCGACAGCTGATCGATCAGCTTCAGGCGATGGGCGCCGACCACCAGTTCATCGATCAGCCAGCCGAGATGCTGGCGATCGACGCCGAAATGCGACAGCGCCTTGTCGTCGGCACCGATCCTGCGCATGTTTTCCAGCCAGTATTCGGCGGCTTCGCGCGCAAAGCGCTCGGCGCGATCTTCCAGCACGCCCGACGGCGGGGCGGGGCGGCCGGCCTCCTCGCCGAACACGTCGGCGAAGATGGCGCCGAGATCGACCGAGGCGCCGGTCGAGGATTGCGCCGGCGTGGCGGTCTTGGCCCGCTTGGCTTCGCCGTCCTCGCCCGAGCGGGCGGTGGCGATGCGGAAGTAGATGTCGCGCAGCGCGCTGTCGCGGATCTGCAGGGCCGCGACCAGTTCGCCGAACAGCTGGTGCTGGATGCAGGTCGCCAGTCCGCGCAGCACGGTGTGCACGAGGTCTCGCTTCTTGGCGCGGGCATCACCGTCGGCCGCCGAGTGGAAGCCGGCCAGGCGGTCGACCAGGCGGCGGACCTGGACCTCGAGCTGGCCGCGCACCTGGGCGCGCTTGATCGCGGGATCGCAGACCGGGATCAGATTGCGCACCAGCCAGGAGACCCCGCCGTCATTGGGCCGGAAGGCTTCGTCCCACGCCTTGGCCGGGTCGGCGAAATGGCGGCGCACGTCGAGATTTTCGACGAAGTGGCTGCGCAGCTCGACCGCGCGGGCGGCGAAGGCCTGGGCGACGCCGGTCTCGCGGCCGTCGCTGTAGTCCATCAGGCGCTCGTCGATCACCGTCGGATTGCGCAGCCAGAAAGTGTTGTCGAACGACCGGCCGTTCCAGTTGGCTGGCCACTCGCCGCGGAAATTGTTGATCAGCGAGTTGCCGAGGCGCGCGCTCCAGCGCAGCCGGCGCGATTCCTCGGTCTCGCCTGCTTTCTGCTCGAACTCGCGGTCCATCTTGGTCAGCACTAGGAACAGCGCGTTCTTCTGCTTGGCGCGGTCGGCCGGCGTGGCGCCGATCGTCTGGTCGATCCAGGCACCCATCATGTCCGAAAGGTCGCGGACCTCCTGGTTGCCGTCGGGGATGCAGAGCAGGATGGCGCTGAGCTCGCGCTCGGCCGAGTAGCGCTGGAAGAGATAGGCGACCTTGCCGCGCAGCAGCAGCTCGCGCAGAGGGTTGGCCCCCTCGGCGACGCCCTTGGCCTTGGCGACATCTTCGAGGTTCGCGAGCTTGAGCCGCGAGCGGGCGCCCGGAAAATCGAGCAGGTCGGTGTGGTCGAAGAAATCCCACGGCTTCTCGGCGATCGCGACCGAGAGTTCGGCAGTGAGCGCGCAGACCAGCGAACGCGGCAGACGCGCGTCGGGCGTGGCGCGCCGGTCGGCCTGGCGCGGCCGCACCAGCAGGGTGTCGGAATCGTCGGCGCCCAGCTTGTCGAGCGTGAGCACGTCGATGATGCTCTTCTCGCGCGGGATCAGCGCTTCCATGCCGAGCAGGGCTTCCGGTGCGAAGGCGAGCTTTTCCAGGCCGTCGTAGAGCGTCAGGTAAAGCTCTGTGAAGGGCTCGAAATCGTACCAGAGGACCGACCACAGGCGGGCGCGGTCGCGGCCACTCAGCCGCGGCGCCAGCTCGATCGCCTCGCGCCAGTAGTCGGCGCGCAGTTCGGCGGTGACGCCGGCGAAGAAGGTGTCGAAATACTCGATCAGGTCGAGCACGTCGTCGGCATCGAGATCGCCCGGCGGCGTGGGCAGCGCCTTGGCGCGCAGTTCGCCGAGGCGTTTGCGGATTGCCTCGCCGTCCGGCCGTTCGAACGCCGCCTTCTGATGGTCGAAGTCGAGCAGGAACGAGTTGCCGAGGATCTTCACGATGTCGGTCTGCGTCAGGAGACGGACACGCACCGGGAAATCGGGCGTGACGTCGCTGAGACCGAGGCCAAAGCGCGTCACCAGGCCGGTCGACTCACGGTTGCCCGGCGGGTTGATCTCGCGCAGGAAGTCGTAGGTCTTGTCGGCGAAGCGCGCCTGCAGCGGCCGGCCGTCGCGGCTGGCCAGGATCGAGACGAGGTAGGACTTGCCGGCCTGGCTGGGGCCGAACACGCCCACGCACATGCGCCGGCGGGCGGCGCGCGCGAGCTTGCGGCTCTGGTTGCGAACCTTCTGGAGCTCGCTGACCAGCGACGGCGCCTGTTGCGCCACGGTCGGCGACTGCTGGGCGGCGCCCTTCAGCCACGCCACGCCCTCGCTCGCGGCGACGGCCAGCGCCTCGCAGTCCTGGGCCAGTTTGAGATCGACGGTGTCCATACTCGGGTCAACCTGTCTTGAGCATGCCGGTGTCGAGCCAGTAGCCTTCTCGACGCGGCAGGGTTTGCAGTCGGAGCGTCAGACGGTCGAGCGCCACGGCGCGACCGTCGCGATTGGTGACCTGACGCAGTCGGAATCGCTCGACGTCGCCGGAGTCCTTGTCCTTGGGCTTGACCCGCGACAGGGCGATGCGGAACGGCACTTCGCGCGCGTGGCGCTCGGCATATTCCGGCTTGGCGAATTCGAGCGCATAGAGCCGGGCCGCTGGCCAGCGCACGAGGTCGAGCTGGCGCGCGCCGAGCCACATCGGCCCACGGAACTCGAAGGCGACCTCGGGCAGCTCGTATTCGCGGTTGTCGAGATCGACGTCGCTGTAGACGAGATCTTCCTTCTGCAGCCGGCCGCCGCCATCGAGCTTGCCGATATACTTGGCGATGCTCTTGGAGCGCAGCAGGTCGGAGCGGAAGGAAAAGTCCGGCAACTGCGACTGGGCCAGCGCCGCGATCATCGCGCCGACCGCGACCGTGGTCTTGGGATCTTCGACCCGCAGCCGTGCGTCGCGGAACGGATACCAGGCGCCGACGCGATACTCGTGCAGCGCGATCACGCGCTCCGGCGGCAGCGGCAGCAGCTCCATCAGCAGCGCGCGGATGCCGGGCAGGCGCGAGGGCCGGCCGGAGAGGAGCAGCACGTCGCAGTCGTAGGCGTGCACGATCTCGGCAAGCGGGGCCAGCACGCGGCCCATTTCGGCGCGCACGGTCTTGTCGAGTGCCGGCAGATCGACCGGGAACACGGTGCTGCGCAGGTCGAAGTCCCTGGCGCCGCGCTTGCGGGCGGCGTCGTTGACGAACTGCACGACCTCGGCCGAAGGTTTGGCGCCGCCCGGGAAGAAGGAATCGTAGGCGCGCGGCTCGTCCGACACCGGGCCGGAGGCGGGATCGTAGGCCTCGGCGGCGCGCATAAATTCGAGCGCGATGGGATGGGCGATCTGCAGCGCGAACTGCTGACGCAGGTTGCGCTGGATCACGTCCTCGCCGCCACGGTCGCCACCCACCAGCTCGGCCATCAGGTCGGCCGGATTGGCGATGCCGGCCGTTCGCAGCGCCGCC
>CAYZQZ010000300.1:0-5517 GCA_964480235.1 uncultured Reyranella sp.
AAACCCACGCTGAGCCGGGCGGAGCGCCATCCCGAGAAGGCGCACCGGCCCGACAACCCGATCCGACGCAAGCCGGAATGGATCAGGGTACGTGCGCCCAATTCGCCGCAATACGCCGAGACCAGGAGGCTGATGCGCGAGCTCGGTCTGGCGACCGTGTGTGAGGAGGCTGCGTGTCCGAATATCGGTGAGTGCTGGAAGCAGAAACACGCCACCTTCATGATCATGGGCGAGGTCTGCACGCGTGCCTGCGCCTTCTGCAACGTCGCAACCGGTAAGCCCGGCGCGCTCAATCCGCACGAGCCGGCGAATATCGCCGAAGCAGTGGGCAAGCTCGGCCTCGGCCATGTCGTGGTCACCTCGGTCGACCGCGACGACCTCGAGGATGGCGGGGCAGGGCACTTCGCTGCCGTGATTGACGCACTGCACCGGTCGGCTCCTACGACGACGGTCGAGATCCTGACACCGGATTTCATGCGCAAACCGGGTGCGATCGAGACCGTGGTGGCGGCACGGCCCGACGTGTTCAACCACAACCTGGAGACCGTGCCGCGGCTCTATCCGACGATCCGGCCCGGCGCGCGCTATTTCACGTCGCTCAGGCTGCTGTCGCGGGTGAAGGAAGTCGATCCCACGATGTTCACCAAATCTGGCCTGATGGTCGGCCTTGGCGAGACGCGCGAGGAGATCCTGCAGGTGATGGACGATCTGCGCGCTGCGGACGTCGATTTCCTGACCGTCGGGCAATATCTGCAGCCGACCGCCAAGCACGCTCCGATCGACCGGTTCTGGACGCCGGCTGAATTCGAGGAGCTTGCAGCCATGGCGCGCGCCAAGGGCTTCCTGATGGTGTCGGCCTCACCGCTCACGCGCTCGAGCTATCATGCGGGCGACGCCTTCCAGCGGCTGAAGGCGGCCCGGCACAAGTGATTCGGCATTCGGAGCGGCGGATCGTGGGCTACGCGCCGCGACAGATGTTCGACCTGGTCGCGGACGTGGCGCGGTACCCGGATTTCCTGCCGTGGTGCACGGCGGCACGGGTGCGTCGGCAGGAAAGCCCGATGGTAGAGGTCGACGAATTGTCGATCGGTTTCGGGCCGTTCCACGAAAAATTCGTGTCGCGGGTGGTGCGCAATATCGACGATCCCTCGGCGCTCCGCATCGACACGACCGGCACCGAGGGCCCCTTCCGACACCTGACCAGCCACTGGGTGTTCCGGATACACGAGCGGGGCACGCAGATCGAATTCACGCTGGAGTTTGAATTTCGCTCTCTGCTGCTGCAGAAAACGGTTCAGGTCCTCTTCGCCGAAGCGGTGAAGCGCATGGTCTCGGCCTTCGAGGGCCGCGCTCGCCAGCTCTACGGTGTCAGCGCTCTGCCAGCGATGACACCATCGCGAGTGCAGTAAGCACGGTAAGACGTCGAATATTGTCGCGATCGCCCGGAAAGACGTGACGCTCGGCAATCGGCTCGTGGCCGACGCGCACCGCGCCGAAATGCACCAGCCCGACCGGCTTTTCCGCCGTGCCTCCGCCGGGACCGGCAACACCGGTCACCGACACGGCGATATCGGCGTTCGACCGTGCCAAGGCGCCGTTCGCCATGGCGCGCGCGACGTATTCACTGACGGCGCCGTGTCCGAGGATGGCGTCCCACGGCACACCGATCATCTCGCGCTTGGCTTCGTTGGAGTAGGTGACGAAGGCGCGGTCGACGACGTCCGACGAGCCCGAGATTGCCGTCAGCGCGGCTGAGATCAGGCCGCCGGTGCACGACTCGGCGGTAACCAGTCTCAGGCCCTTCTGGCGGCAGGCAGCCAGGGCATGTTCGGCTGCTTCGCGCAATTCATGATCGAACATGGATCAGCTCCTCGGAAGCTCGACCGTGGCCACGGCCTGGGCGGCGATGCCTTCGCGGCGGCCGGTGAAACCCAGCCCTTCGGTCGTTGTCGCCTTGACGCTCACCCGGTCGGGCGCGACGCCGACGATACGGGCAATGCTCTCGCGCATCTTCTCGCGGTGCGGGCCGATCTTGGGCGCCTCGCATACGAGCGTGAGATCGAGATGAAGGATCCGCCCGCCTCTGGCCGACACCAGGCCGACGGCGTGGCGCAGGAAGCGATCCGACGAGGCGCCGCGCCACTGCGGATCCGACGGCGGAAAGTGCTGACCGATGTCGCCGGCGCCGATCGTGCCCAGTACCGCATCGGTCAACGCGTGCAAGGCGACGTCGGCGTCGGAGTGCCCTGCGAGACCCTTCTGATGCGGGATCGCAATGCCCCCCAGCATGACCGAGCTGCCTTCGGCGAAGCCATGAACGTCGAAGCCGAACGCCGTACGCGTCTCGAGCGCGGTTGCCCGGACGAGATCGTCGGATGTCGTGATTTTCCTGTTGTCGTCGCTGCCCGGCACCATCACCACCTTCAGACCGGCCAGTTCGGCGACGGCAGCGTCGTCGGTCAAGGCCGTGGAGTCCTCCGTGCCCAGCCTCGCCGCGCGGCGATGTGCTGCCAGCAGCGGAGCATATCGGAAGATCTGCGGTGTCTGGGCACGCCATAGCCGGGCCCGCGACACGGTCTCGGTAATCGAATTGGCCTCATCCACGCGCTTCAAGGTGTCGGCAAGTGGGATCCCCAGCACGGCACCATCGATGCCGGGTCGCGCGGCAGCCGAGAGGCACGCGTCGATCTGTTCGACGGCGACGAACGGTCGGGCGGCATCGTGGATGGCCACGAAGTCGGGCGCCCAAGACGCGAGCGCCTCGAGACCGTTCAGGACGGATTGCTGGCGGCTGACCCCGCCCAGCACGGGCTCGGGCAAGTCGAGGCCGGCGATTGCGACCGCATAGTGCGGTTCGTCGCCGGCAGCGATGACCACCCGCAATTGGCTGATGCCGGGGCAGGCGGCGAGGGCATCCAGCGTGTGGCGGAGGACGGCTTTACCGCCGAAGGCTGCATACTGTTTGGGAAGCGACCCGCCGAAGCGGCTTCCGCGGCCGGCGGCGACGACGAGGGCGGTGCAATTTGACACAGCGTGTTGATAACATTGGCATAAGGCGTCCGCACTCGGGGTGCTTGCGCACGGGGGCTGGACTCGCTATTGCTCGCCCAATTATTGTGCACTGCACAAGATGCCTATAATCTGATCAGGATAATGGATCGCTCACCCCGTCTCCGGCCTATCGACATTGGCCCCATCCGCATCGACGACCCCGTCATTCTGGCCCCTATGTCCGGCGTCACCGACATGCCGTTCCGGCAGATGGTGAAGCGGGGCGGGGCGGGCCTCGTCGTGTCCGAGATGATCGCCTCGGCCGCAATGGTGCGGGAAAACCGCAAGACGCTGCTGATGGCCAAGAACTCGCCGGAGGAGTTCCCCATGTCGGTGCAGCTCGCCGGCTGCGAGCCCGAAGTGATGGCCGAAGCGGCCAGGCTGAATGAGGACCGGGGCGCCGCCATCATCGACATCAATTTCGGCTGCCCGGTGAAGAAGGTCGTGAACGGCCACGCCGGTTCGGCCCTGATGCGCGACGAGCTTCACGCCGCGAAGATCCTGGAAGCCACGGTCAAGGCCGTGAAGCTGCCCGTGACGCTGAAGATGCGCACCGGCTGGGATTCGACCAACCGCAACGCGCCCAACCTGGCCCGGATCGCCGAGGAGAGCGGCATCAAGCTGCTGACCGTGCATGGACGCACGCGCTGTCAGTTCTATGACGGCCATGCCGACTGGGCGTTCATCCGGGAGGTCAAGGCAGCGACCCGTTTGCCCGTGATTGCCAACGGCGACATCAACACGCTCGACGACGTCGATGAGGCGTTGAACCAGTCCGGCGCCGACGGCGTCATGGTGGGCCGCGGCGCCTATGGCCGGCCGTGGTTTCTGAATCAGGCGATGCACTTTCTGCGGACCGGCGAACGCCTGCCCGATCCGTCCCTGGCGCAGCAGTTCGTGACCGTGCGCGCCCACTTCGAATCGATGCTCGAGCACTACGGCAACGAGACGGGCGTGCGCATGGCCCGCAAGCATCTCGGCTGGTACTCCAAGGGGCTGCCGGCGTCGGCTGAATTCCGCGCCGCCGTCAATCGCGAGACGGAAGCGGGCAAGGTGCGCGACATGATTGCCTCGTTCTTCCTTCCCGCCCTCGAACGGCAGGCCGCCTAGATGGTGCTGCGTACGCTCAAGCGCGCCGATTCGCAGGGCGAGTCGTTTTCAAACGCGATTCTAGACTCGCTGTCGGAAGCGGTGGTCGTCGTCGATGGCAGCGGAAACGTCCACTACGCCAACCTGGCAGCGGAACAGTTTTTCGGCGTCGGCCGTGCCCGACTGGTCGGTCATCCGTTGAGCGAGTTCGTCCCGGAGGACACGCCACTCTTTTCGTTGCTCGACCAGGTCCTGGCCACCGGCGGCGCCGTCGCCGAGAACGGCGTGACCTTGAGTTCGCCGCGCATAGGCAACCGGTTCTGCGCCCTGCGCCTGTCACCGATCGTCGACAGCGACGGACTGGTTTCGGTATCGCTGGTCGAGCAGTCGATCGCGCGCAGCATCGACCGGCAAATGTCCAATCGCAACGCGGCCCGCTCGGTGAGCGCGCTGGCGGCCATGCTGGCGCACGAGGTGAAAAACCCGCTGTCGGGCATCCGCGGCGCCGCCCAGCTGCTCGAGCAGTCGATCCCCGACAGCGATCGCGAACTCACCAACCTGATCTGCGAGGAGACCGACCGCATCGTGGCGCTGGTCGATCGCATGGAAGCCTTCGAGGATGGTCGGCCGATCGAGCGCGGAGCGCTCAACATTCATCAGGTCCTGAATCACGTGAGGCGCATTGCCCAGAACGGGTTCGGCCGCAACGTGCGATTCGTCGAAAGCTATGATCCGTCGCTGCCGGACGTCTATGGCGACCGCGACCAGCTGATCCAGGTGTTCCTGAATCTGGTCAAGAACGCCTGCGAGGTTCCAGGGGATGGTGGCGAGCGCGAGATTGAGCTCTCGACCGCCTACAAGCATGGCCTGCGTCTGGCCATTCCGGGACAGCAGGCGAAGGTCAATCTGCCGCTGGTCGTGTCGGTGCGCGACAACGGCCGCGGCGTGCCTGACGAGATGCGGCCGCATCTGTTCGACGCCTTTGTGACCAACAAGCCGACCGGGACCGGCCTTGGGCTGGCGCTCGTCGCCAAGATCATCAACGACCACGGCGGCGCCGTGGAATACGACAGCGCGCCGGGACGGACTGTGTTCCGCGTGATGCTGCCCCTTCAGGCACCGCAGGCAACGCCATGAGCACCGGAACTACCATCCTCGTCGCCGACGACGACCGCGCGATCCGGACCGTCCTGCATCAGGCTCTGGGGCGGCAGGGCCACACGGTGCGCAGCACCGGCGCGGCCGCGACGCTCTGGCAATGGGTTCAGGAGGGCGAAGGTCAACTGGTCATCACCGACGTGGTGATGCCCGACGAGAACGGCCTCGACCTGGTGCCGCGCATCCGTAAGCTGCGACCCGATCTGCGCATCATCGTCA
>CAYZQZ010000301.1:0-5515 GCA_964480235.1 uncultured Reyranella sp.
AGAGCGCCGTCAGAAAGATCGCACAAGAAGCGGGCTGCACGCCGTCGCAACTCTGCCTCGCCTGGGTACTGGCGCAGCCCGGCGTCGTGACGATTCCCAAATCGTCGACGCGCGAGCGCGTGAAGGAAAATCTCGGCGCGCTCGACGTCAAGCTGACGCCGCAGATGATGGCCGAGCTCGACCGCGCCTTCCCACCGCCCAAAGGCAAGCAGTCTCTGGAAATGCTCTAGCGCCCGGCGCGAGGCGAATGCGCCTCAGGAATTCCGGAGAGGTACTCTCTATGTGTTGCTGCCCTCTCGAAGCACGGCAGCAATGGCGGCCGGGTCTTCCTTGATCGTGACCCCCGCCCGCTCCTTCTGAAGGATCATCGAGGAGCGCGAATCGCGGCCGTCCCAGCCGCGGGCCAGCGCTTCGGTCATTTCCTCGAGCGTCAAATTGGCGAGCCGCATCGGCACGCCCACCTCCTTGCCGACTTGCGTCGCCAGCGAGACATCCTTGTGCGCGAGCTTGAGCGCGAATTTGGGCGGATCGTAGATGTCGGGCAGGAAGTGATCGGCGAGGCCGTCGAAAGTGCGCCGGCGGCCGGTAACGCCGTTGCGCACGGCCCGCCAGAGCGTGATCGGATCGACGCCCGCCTTCACGCCCATGGTGAAGGCTTCGGCGAGCGCCGTCTGGATCATGTAGCCGGAGAGATTGTGCACCAGCTTGGCCACCGAGGCCGAACCGATCGGTCCAATGTAAGCGACCTGGTCACCGGCAGAGTCGAGCACATGCCGGTGCTTCTCGAACACCGCCTTGTCGCCGCCGACCCAGATTGCCATCTTGCCCGAGGCCGCGCCGGACGGGCCGCCGCTCACCGGGCTGTCGAACAGATGGGCCCCACGTTCCTTGAACAGCGGCTCCATGGCGCGGATCACGGTCGGAGAATTGGTCGAGAGGTCGAACAACGGCTGGCCCTTCTGCATGCCAGCCAGCAGGCCCTTGTCGCCCTTTACCACCGCCTCGAACTGCGGCGGGCCGGGCAGCGAGGTGAACACGATCTCGGATTGCTCGGCGACTTCCCTGGGGCTATCGGCCCACGTGGCGCCGGCGGCGCAGATCTTCTCGGCCGCCTGCCGGCGCGCGTCGTGCACGACCATGTCGAAGCCGGCCTTCTTCATGTTGGCGGAAATGCCCACGCCCATCGTGCCGATGCCGATGAATCCTACCCGCATGCGTTGCTCCCTCAATATGGATCGGCGATTCCAATCCTCGCCAGGACGCGTCGCTCGAGCGCCTCCATGCGCTCGGCATCGGCTTGTCCGGTCTCATGATCATAGCCCAACAGATGCAGCGTGCCGTGCACCACAAGATGGCTGACATGCGCGGCCGGCGACTTCTTCTGTTGACGCGCCTCGCGCCAGACCGTCTGGCGCGCCAGCACTATGTCACCCAGAAAGGCCTTCTCTCCCGATGGATAGGACAGCACGTTGGTCGGCTTGTCCTTCTTGCGGTCGCGGGCGTTGAGCTTGCGCACGGCGGCATCGTTCGCCAGGGCGACCGTCAGCGACGCCTTCTTCCGGCCCAGGGCCGCGCGCGCCGCCCGGCGCACCAGCCGTTCGACGCCCGGCAGGGCCTCGCGCCATGCCGGATCGAGCACGACCACCGCGCAGCTAGCGGCGGTCTTCCTTGGCTTTCTTGTCGCGCGCGTCATAGGCCTCGACGATTCGTGTCACCAGGTCGTGGCGCACCACGTCCTGGGAGGTCAACCGCACGAAGCGGATGCCGTTCACGTCCTTCAGTGTATCGACGGCATCGGCGAGGCCCGATTTCTGGCCGCCCGGCAGGTCGGTCTGGCTGGGATCTCCGGTCACCACCATGCGCGACCCCTCACCCAGGCGGGTCAGGAACATGCGCATCTGCATGGCAGTGGTGTTCTGTGCCTCGTCGAGGATCACGTAGCAGTGCGCCAGCGTACGGCCGCGCATGAAGGCAAGCGGCGCAATCTCGATCTCGCCCGACTCCATGCGGTTGGCGATCTGCTCGGCGGGAATCATGTCGTGCAAAGCGTCATAGAGCGGACGCAGATAAGGATCGATCTTCTCTTTCATGTCGCCGGGCAGGAAGCCCAGCTTCTCGCCGGCCTCGACCGCGGGTCGTGACAGCACGATGCGCTCGACCTTGCCCGCCAACAGCAACGACACGCCCATGGCGACCGCGAGATAGGTCTTGCCGCTGCCGGCCGGCCCGAGCGCGAACACCATGTCGCGCTCGCGCAGCGCCTGCAGGTAGCCGCGTTGACCCGGGGAGCGGGCCTGCACAGTGCGGCGACGCGTGTGGATGCTCTCGCCGTCGCCGCCCTCGGCGCCGCTCTTGGCAAAGCGCACGGCAGCGTCGACGTCAGCCGCCTCGATCGACAAGCCACGCTTGAGCCGCTCATAGAGGCCGGACAGCGCCTTGTGGGCGATTGCCGCGTCGTCAGCGCTGCCGGAGATCGCGAGTTGATTGCCCCGCGCGCTCAACTGCACGCTGGCCAATTGCTCGATGCGCACGAGATTGCGGTCGTGATTTCCATATAGCAGAGCAAGCAGCGCATTGTCGTCGAACGTCATGCGGCGCACGTCGCTGGCGCGGCCGCCGGCCGTGACGTCGCTCATGCTGCCGCCTCGTAGCTGCCGGTGACGATCCGCCCCGCCAGGCTGTTGGCGTGGCCCTCGGTCAGGTGCGTCTCGACGATGTGGCCGATCAAACGCTGCGGACCCTCGGCATAGACCGACTGCAGCCAAGGCGTCTTGCCGATGATCTGACCGGGCTTGCGCCCCGGCTCGGCGAACAGCACCGGCACAGTCATGCCGACCTTCGAGACGTTGAAGGCACGGGCCTGCTCACCCAGCAGCGACTGCAGCGCGGCGAGGCGCGCGGCCTTGACGCTCTCGGGCACCTGGTCGGACATCGACGCGCCTGGGGTCCCGGGGCGACGGCTGTACTTGAAGGAGAACGCCGAGGCGAAGCCCACGTCGGCGATCAAGCGCATGGTGTCGTCGAAATCGGCATCGCTCTCGCCGGGAAAGCCGACGATGAAGTCGCTCGACAAAGCCAGATCGGGCCGGACCGTACGAAGCCGATCGACGATGCCGAGAAAGAGATCGCGGTCGTGGCGGCGGTTCATCGCCTCGAGAATGCGGTCCGAGCCGGACTGCACGGGCAGGTGAAGATAAGGCATCAGCGCCGGCACCTCGCCATGCGCGGCAATCAGATCGTCATCCATGTCGCGCGGATGCGAGGTCGTGTAGCGGATGCGCGCAACGCCTTCGATACCGGCGATCTCGCGCACCAGCCGCGCTAGCGACCACGTCGAGCCGCCGTCCCGGGAAAGCGAAGGGGCCTCGCCGTGATAGGCGTTGACGTTCTGGCCCAGCAACGTGAGTTCGATGGCGCCGTTGGCCACGAGCTGGCGCGCCTCGGCGACGACGGCCGCCGCCGGCCGCGAGTATTCGACGCCGCGCGTATAGGGGACGACGCAGAACGTGCAGAACTTGTCGCAGCCTTCCTGGATCGACAGAAAGGCCGAGCCGCCGTGCACGCCCTGCGGTGATGGCAGATGGTCGAATTTGCTCTCGGCCGGGAATTCGGTGTCGAGTACCCCGGCGCCCGGCAGGCGCTTGCCGGCTTTGAGAATGGCGGCCTTGCGCTCGGCCTCGGCCAGCAGCTCGGGCAGGCGATGGTAGGCCTGTGGGCCGACCACGATGTCCACCGCAGGCTGGCGCTTTACGATCTCCTCGCCTTCTGCCTGGGCGACGCAGCCGGCGACGGCGATGGTGAGGTCGCGGCCCTCGGCGCGGCGCAGCTGCTTCTCGTCGCGCAGGCGGCCGAGCTCGGAATAGACCTTCTCCGAGGCATGCTCGCGGATGTGACAGGTATTCAGCACCACCAGGTCGGCCTGCTCCGGCGCCTGTGCCAGAGCATAGCCGAGCGGCCGCAGGACGTCGGCCATGCGGTCAGAATCGTAGACGTTCATCTGGCACCCGTAGGTGCGGATGAACACGCGCTTGCGCTTGCCGTCTGTGGGGACGGTAGTCATCGGTCTCCGTTGCTGGAACGGCGGGTTTCTATCATCCGCGGCCGGCAGGGTCGAGGGCCACCAGCCGTGAAGCCGCGGGGGATGAAGGCGCCATTGGCACCGTATCGAGTCCAGGAAGTGGCCAAGACGCCAGGGTCGGATCGATGTTCGCAAGTCTCGGGTTCAGGGACCTCGTCATTGTGGCGAGCTGTGTTGCCGTCTTTGCCGTCGCCGTCGCGCTGACGGCCGAAAAGACACATCGCACTGACCACGGCATCGCGGGGCAGCGGCCGCCCGAACCGCCTTTCACCAAGATCGCCAAGGCCCTGAATGTCCCGACAGAGCGCCTGCAGAGCGCCTTCCGGCTGGTCGGACCGCCGTCGCAGACGCCGTCCCAGCCGCCGTCCGAGCAGCAGCTATTCGCGCACTCCCTGAAACTGGCGGCCGCGCTGGATGTGCCGGCCGATCGCGTGCGCTCCGTGATGGAGAGCTTCAAGCCGCCGAGACCGTAGCGCCCGCGTTCAGCGGCGCCAGACCGGCGGGCGCTTCTCGAGGAACGAGGCTATGCCCTCGGCGAAGTCCGGGGTGTCGGCGAGCGCCGCAACAGCCTCCATCTCACAGGCCATGCCGTCCTCGAAGGTCATTCCGCCGCCAAGAGTGACGGTGCGCCGGATCGCTGCCAGCGCCGCCGGCGACTTGGCCGCCAGCTCCTCGCCATAGGCCTGCACCCGGGCCTTCAGTTGGGCGGGCTCGACGAGTTCGTCGACCAAGCCCCACGACAGCGCCTCGGCGGCCGGCACCAGAGCGCCGTCGTAGAGGTAGCGGATAGCGCGCGGCCGACCGATCAGGCGGGCCAGCAGCTGGGTGGTGGCGATCGGCGGAATGAAGCCGATGCGGATCTCGGGCTGGCCGAACTTTGCGTCAGATGCCGCAAAACGCACGTCGCAATGCAGCGTCATTTCCAGACCGCCGCCCACCGCCGTGCCGTTGATCGCGCCGAGCAGCGGCTTGGGCGAACCGCGCAGCAGGCGCACGATCTCGTGGCAGCGCCGGGTCCACTCGCGCGCGCCCTCGGCCTTCATCCCGCGGAAGGCATTGATGTCGGCGCCGGCGCTGAAATACTTCTCGATCGCCGAGGCGAGCACCAGCACACGCACCTCGGGGTCCGCCAACGCGGCCACGATGGCATCGTGCGTCTGGTCGACCATCTCTCGGGTGAAGGCATTCACCGGCGGGCGGTTGAACTCCAGCCAGCCGACATGGCGCTCGACGGCGAAGCGAACGGACTGCGCCATGCTGCGCTAGCCGGCCGCGGCTTCGAGCGGCGGCAACAATTCAGGCCGGCCCGAATTCGCGGACTGCACGCCGGCCGAAACCTGGCGGAAGCAGAACTCGGCGAGCTTCTTGCGGTCGCCGAGCTTGTCGATGTCGACCGCGGGAAAGAAGGTAACGACCGCCTCGGTCTCTCCCAGACAG
>CAYZQZ010000302.1:0-5454 GCA_964480235.1 uncultured Reyranella sp.
TCTCTGGAAAAACGATCCTCGAAAACCAACGCGCCGGTGGCGTGGCGGGCGGGCATCGCCGTACTCGCGGGCGCGGCATTTGTCGCCCCTGTGATGGCTGATCAGGCCCCCGCGGGCAACGAACTGGACGAAATCGTGGTCACGGCGCGCAAGGTCGAAGAGCGTCTGATCGACGTGCCGCTGAGCATCGCCGCGTTCACCGCCAAGGATATCGCGGCCTCGGGGGCCAACAGCATCCGCGACATCGCCGAGAAGACGCCCGGAATTTTCGTCAGTTCCTCGCAAGGCCGCAGCGGTGACCGCATTTCGATTCGCGGCATCAATACCGTCGTACCCACGCAAGGATATGTCGGTGTATACGTCGACGGCGTGTTCGTCGGTTCGTCGTCGGCACAAGGTGTGGAGCTCTCGAACCTCGAGCGCGTCGAGATCCTGAAGGGTCCGCAGAGTGCGTTGTTCGGCCGCTCGACGTTGAGCGGCGCCATCAACTACATCACCCGCAAGCCGGGCCGCGAATTCGGTGGCGAGGTCGGTGTGACGCTCGGTGAATACGGCCGCGCTGAAGTGTCCGGTACGATGTCGGGGCCGCTGTCCGACACGGTGTCGTTCATCGTCGGTGCACGCGCCTTCGAAGTCGACGGCATGTACAAGAACAACTATGACGGTCGGTACAACATCGGCGGCCAGCAAACCACGAATGGCACCTTGGGCCTGCGCTGGCAGCCCTCCGATACCGTCAGTGTCTATCTGCGCACCGTCTACACGCAGGACAACGACGATCAGGTCGCGGTGGCCGCGCAGAGTCCGCTCGGCAACAACTGTCTCGCCGACCCGCGCAGCGCACGTCCGACTCTGCCGCTTTACTATTGCGGTCAGTTGCGTATTTCGCCGAGCCAGATTTCTTTGGCTGCTGCCAATGCCAGCATTCCGGCGCCCTACGTCGGCCGGTATACGGCCTCCGATGGCGAGGCCGGACTCGATCGCACAGCGACCCGGACCTCGTTGACCGTCGATTGGGATCTCGGCTTCGCCAACCTCACCTCGATCTCGGCGTATACCGACGAGAAGCAACGTGATGGCTTCGATCTCACCTACCGCGCTGCCGTCACCTACGCAGCGGCCGTCAATCTGCCGGCGATCACCTTCGATCGGCAATTCACGTTCGAGGACAAGTCGCAGGAAGTGCGCCTGCTCGGCAATACCGAGGGACCTTTCGGCTGGTTGGCCGGCGTGTATTACTTTGACAATGCGCGCACTGAGGGTGCGACCTACCGACTACCGGCCGCCGCCGCGAATGCCGGGACCTTGAGCGCGACCAACCGAGCCATCTATGGCCGACTCGAGTATGACCTCACCGATCGACTGTCCGTATCGGCCGAAGGTCGCTGGCAGAAAGACCGGGTGAATCTGCGCAACCCGGTCAATGGGCTCAACGCGACCTCGGAAACCTCGAGCTTCCTGCCGCGCGCCACCGTCGACTTCAAATTGAACGACGACATGATGATCTATGCCGTCTATGCCAAGGGCAGCAAGCCGGTCACCATCAACACTGCGCCCGAACTGCCGTCGCAGCTGCGCTTCACCGAGGAAGAAGAAGCGCGCAATCTCGAGGCCGGCTTCAAAGGGCGCATGTTCGACGGTCGGCTGCAATTGCTGGCGGCGTATTTCGACATCGACTGGACCAACCAGGAATCCTCGGGCATCTGTCTGCCCGGCGAATGTGGCGGTGTCGCCACGATCACTCGCTACACTGCGAACTTCGGGCGCACCGGCATCAGCGGTTTCGAGGTCGAAGCGTCGGGTGAAGTGATCCGCGACTGGCTCACGGCGCGCATCGCCTATTCGAATGCAGACACCGAGATCGAATCGGGTCGCACCAACTCGGCGGGCGAGGCGCTCGAAGGCATCCTGGCCTACGGCACGACGACGGTGAAGCCGATCTGCGCGGCCGGTGGCACCGCGAGTCCGTATTGCGGCACGGGTCAGTCCTTGCAGGGTGCGACTTTCAACGGCCTAGGCACCAATATTCCGGCGCAACCGGAAACCCAGCTCTCCGGCAGCCTGACGCTGGCGCATGCACTCGGCGGCACGGGTCTGCGCTGGTCGGCGCGCGCCGACTACGTGCGCCTCGGCAAGCAGTACGAAGGCTTCTACAACCTTGCTTGGGTGGGTCCGCGGAAAAACGTCAACGTTCGTCTCGCACTCTCGGCGGAGACCTGGGACATCACGCTCTGGGGTCGCAACGTCACCGATGACGACACGCCGACGACGATTCTGCGTTCGGTGGCTTTCAAGGACGACGACGGTACGGGTCCCTACACCGCGAATTCGCGCGCCTTCGCCGGCTTCCTGCCGGACCGACGCAACTTCGGTGTGACCTTCACGAAGAGGTTCTGAACCGTCACGAATCGTCGACAATGGCCGGATGAAAAAGGGCAAGACCAAGCCGGCAGGGGACGCGGGCCTTCGTGGCCCGCGCTACCTCTACATCTACACGGTGATGCGCGACTGGATCTATCAGGGACGGTACAAGCCCGGTAGCCAGTTGCCGACCGAAGATGAGCTGTGCAGCCTGTTCGGCGTCTCGCGCATCACCACTCGCAAGGCGCTCGCCCTGCTCGATGACGAACGACTGATCGTCCGCAACCCGGGTCGCGGTACGTTCGTGACCGAAGATCTGGCCGATGCCCCCGTGCAGGGCGACATGGAGCAGCTGTTGCGCAAGGTGCGCCGGCTCGGCTCGAACACGCGCATCTCCGATGCCGTGGTCGAGATGGTGGAAGCCGACCCGGAGACAGCGCGCGATCTGCGATTGCCGGCCGGCAGCCGCGTGCAGCGCGCCGCGCACGTGCGGTTGCTCGACGGCAAGCCGATCGGTTACTGCGAGACCTTCATCCCGAGCGATCTGAAGATTCGCTTCTCGCCCAATGAATTCAACACCCACCCGATGCTAACGCTGCTCGAACGCAAGGGTATCGACATCGGTTGGGGCGATCAGCTGATCGGTGCAACTCTGGCCGATGCCCGTCTTGGACGTCTGCTCGGTGTGCCGGTGGGTGCGGCGCTCGTGCGGGTGCGCCTCGTGGTGTTCGACACCCGTCAACGGCCGGTCGAGCGTCTGCTCGCGTTCTATCGCGGTGACCACTACGACCACCACATCCGTCTGACCCGCGCTGGTGGTGCACGATAGCGGAATTCCGCGATGTGCCAAATGTATTATTTGTATAATAAATAGACCATGAACGCCGTACCCTCCGCTCCTCGTTCGTTGCCCGTGCGCGATCCGCGCAGCGGCGAGATCGACCTGCATATCGAAGCCGCTGGAGCCACCGAGGTCGCGGCCGTCGCGCGTCGGCCGCGTGCCGCCCAACCGGCCTGGCGTGCGCTCGGTGCCGAGCGCCGCGCCGCCATCCTCGCCCGCTGGGCCGATGCACTCGAGGCCGCGCAGGATGACATCGTCGCTGCGCTGTCGCGCGATACGGGACGGCTGACGGTCGCGCGTGGCGAGGTCGCAGGCGCGATTCGCAACGTGCGTCGCTGGTCGCGCGAGGCACCGGGCTTGTTGCAGGTCGGCGAACGGGATTCGGCCTTGCTGCCGACCGTGAAGCTCGCCGGCGGACTCGTGCCGTATCCGCTCGTCGGGGTGATTTCGCCGTGGAATTTTCCGGTGACCCTGTCACTGATCGACGCCGTACCCGCGCTCGCCGCAGGCTGCGCCGTGCTGATCAAACCGAGCGAGGTCACGCCGCGCTTCGTGGCGCCACTGCGAAAGACCCTGCGCTCGGTGCCCGAACTCGAGGCCGTCATCGACTTCGTGCTGGGCGATGGCGCAACGGGTGCGGCACTCGTCGAGGTGTCCGATGCCGTGTGTTTCACCGGCAGCGTGCCAAATGGTCGCAAGGTCGCCGAGGCGGCTGCGCGGCGTTTCATTCCGGCGTTTCTCGAACTTGGCGGCAAGGATCCCGCCCTCGTGTTGCACGGCGCCGATCTCGAGCGTGCGAGTGACGCCGTGCTGCGCGCCTCCTGCATGGCGACCGGTCAAGCTTGTCTGTCGATCGAGCGGGTCTACGTCGATCGACGGATCTTCGACGCATTCGTTGCACTGCTGGTCGACAAGGCGAGCCGGATTGGCATCAACCACCCGGACATCGCCAGCGGACAACTCGGCCCGCTCATTTTTTCGCGGCAGGCCGACATCATCGATGCTCACCTCGACGACGCCCTCGCCAAAGGCGCGCGAATTCTTTGTGGCGGCAAGACACTGAACCTCGGTGGCGGACGCTGGTGCCGCGCCACGGTGGTCGTCGACGTCGATCACCGCATGTCGCTGATGACCGAGGAGACCTTCGGGCCGATCATTCCGGTGATGCCTTTCGACGATCTCGATCAGGCGATCGCGCTCGCCAACGACAGCGCTTTCGGTTTGTCGGGCGCGGTGTTCGCCGCCACACTCGAAGAAGCCCGTGCGGTAGCCGCACGTCTCAACGTGGGCGGCGTCAGCCTCAACGATGCCGGGCTGACCTACCAAACGTACGAGGCCGAAAAGAATTCGTTCGGCTTCTCGGGACTCGGGGGTTCGCGCATGGGCCCCGGATCCATCCTGCGTTTCGTGCGCAAGCAGGCTTATCTGATGCAGACCGGTGCACCGGCAAAGCTCTGAACGACGTCATTCCGCAAGCAAACATCCAGGGACAGGGAGTCTCATCATGCTGATCAACAATTGGTACGTGGCCGCGTTGTCGAGCGAGGTGACGGCGGACAAGCCCTTCGGCACCCGCATGCTGGGTTGCGATTTCGTGCTGTTTCGCGATTCGGCGGGCCAGGCGGTTTGTCTCGCCAACACTTGCTGCCACCGCGGTGCCGCGCTCTGCAACGGCACGGTCGCTGCCGGCAACGTCGCCTGCCCGTATCACGGCTGGGAATTCGCCGGTGATGGGCGCTGCGTGAAGATTCCGGCCATGGGCGAAGAGGCCGTCATCCCGAAGCGGGTGCGTATCGATTCCTACCCGACCCACGAAAAATATGGCTGGGTCTGGGTGTTCCTCGGCGACCTGCCCGAGGAAGAGCGGCCGCCGATTCCCGACCTGCTGCCCGAGTTCGATGATCCGCAGCACTGGCGGCTCGTTCCCTACCGCGCCGAAGCCAAGGTGAACTGGCAGCGCTTCGAGGAGAACTCGCTCGACACGGCGCATATCAACTTCGTGCACCCGACTTTCGGCACGCGCCGTGCGCCGCGGGTGACGGTGGTGCCGATCACGCCGACGACCTATGGCGGCAAGGTGCAGCGCACGCGACCTGCGCCGAAGGTGGAGCAGAAAACCGGCGAGATGGCCAAGATGCTCAATCCGGATCGCGGGTTCACCAGTGTGTCGCTCGAGTTCAGCGTGGTCGGCCTATGCCATCGCATCCAGCCGGTCTTCCAGGAAGGCATGTCGATCATCACGTTCTCGGTGA
>CAYZQZ010000303.1:0-5440 GCA_964480235.1 uncultured Reyranella sp.
GCGCCCGCCACGCCCAGGGCGCGCTCGGCATCCTCAATGCCGTGCGCGGCGGTATCGATTCGATCGAGCACGGCATCTTCATGACCGAGGAGTGCATCAAGGAAATGAAGGAACGCGGCGTGTGGCTCGTGCCCACGCTTGCCGCCGTCAAGAACATCCTGAAGGGCTACGACGACGGCGACCGCTCGATTCCCGACTACGTGATCGAGAAGGCGCGCCGCGTGTTCGACCGCCACATCGCTTCGATCAAGATGTACTACAAGGCCGGTGGCAAGATCGCGATGGGCACCGACGCCGGCACGCCGCACAACCGCCATGGCGAGAACGCGCGAGAGCTTGAGTACATGTGCGAGATCGGAATCTCGACGCGCGATTCGCTGTTCATCTCGACGGCGAGCGCCGCCGACCTGATGCGTCTTGGCGACCAGGGCCGGATCAAGGAAGGCAATTCAGCGGACTTCGTGCTGTGCGATGGCGATCCGCTCGCCGACATCAAGCGCGCCGCGCGGAAGGAGAACCACCGCCTCGTGGTGAAGCGCGGTCAGGTGGCCAGGGACAACCGCGCCGCCTTCGTCGCGGCAGAGCGCCGGGTCGCCGCCGAATAGCTGGGCGGCGCTTCGGACCGCGGAAGCGCCAAGGGGTGCGATCGTGGAAGACTGGGTTCTGCCGATCCTTCTGCTGATCGTCTGGGCGGTCGGCACGCCCATTCTGGCCATCATCGCGCTCGTTCGCGTTTCGAGACTGCGCCAACAGAACGACCAGTTGGCGTTCCAGATCTTCGAGTTGCGCCAGCGCATCGGCGCCGCGCCGGTCATCTCCCCGGCTCCGGCGGCGGCCCCGGCGGTCGAGGCGACCGTTTCGCTGCCGCCGGCCTTCGAAGCGCCAGTGCCGCCTCTCGAAGCGCCGACTCCAGTGCCTGTCGTCGAGAGTGTCGCGCCGGGATCGCCCCCCGTGCCGGCCAGCCTGCCGCCGCCGTTTTCGCGGGAGCCCGAGAAGGTCGGCCTGGAACAGCGGCTCGGGGCCCGGACTTTCATCTGGCTGGGCGCGATCACCCTGGCGCTCGCTGCGATCTTCCTGGTCCGTTATTCGATCGAGGAAGGCTATCTCTCGCCGCCGGTGCGCGTGATCCTGGCGGCGCTGTTCGGCTTCGGGCTGATTGCGGGCGCAGAGAAAGTCATCGGGCGTGACGCTCGCGTTGCCCAGGCGATGGCAGCGGCCGGCGTGGCGGCACTCTATGGCGCGCTGCTCTCGGCGGTCTCGCTCTATGAGCTGATTTCCAAGTTTGCAGCCGGCGGAGGGGCGGCGGCGCTCACTGCCTTTGCGATCGGCGTCTCGCTGCGGCACGGCATCTTCGTGGCCGCACTGGCCTTCGTGGGCGGCTTTGCCAGTCCGGCGATCATCGGCAGCGACACCCCCAACACCCCGGTTCTCTTCGGCTACTTGCTGGCGATCGCAGCCGGCACCCTGGCGGTGATCCGCCATCGTGGCTGGTGGCCTCTCGGCTGGGGCGTGCTGGCGGGCTCGGCGCTCTGGGTCGCGGTCTGGATCCTGTCCGGCGCCGACGGCAAGCATTTCGCCGTGGGCTTCCTGGTCGCGATCGCCGGCCTGTTCATCTGGGCGACGCAGCGGCGCTTGGCGGAGAGCGAAAACCCGCCGGTCGACGTTGCGGCATTGATCTGGTCGGCGTTGGCCACGACCGGCGCCCTGATCGCGCTGATTATTGTGGTGGATGGCGGCATCCAGACCGTCGGCTGGCTGGCGCTCGCGGTTCACGGTTTGGCGCTCTACGGCTTCGCGCGCTGGACACCCCGGTTCCAGTGTGTGGCCGGACTAGGACCAGCCCTCTCGCTCGCGACGCTCGGCCTGTGGTGGCTGGTCACCGGCGGGTCGGGACGGGAATGGGACGGAGGGCATTTCGCCTGGGTTTCGACGCTGTTTGGGTTGCTCTATGCCGCGGGCGCCTTTGCGCTGATGTGGAATGCGGGCCGTCCCGGCTTCTGGGCGGCGCTGTCCGTCGCCGCGGCACTGACGCACTTCCTGCTGTGCTGGTACGTGCTGCGCTTCACCGACACCGGCACACCGTGGGGCTTGATCAGCATCGGCCTCGCTGCGCCGTTCCTGGTCGGCGCCGAGCGGCTGGTGCGCTGGCGCGCGACAATGGCAGGTGCGACCGAGGCGCTGGGTTTCCTCGCCTCGGGCGTCACCTTCTTCATCGCCGCGGCGATCCCGCTCGAACTCAGCCGCCACTGGATCACGGTCGCCTACGCCATCGAGTTCGCCGCCGTGGCCTACATCGCCGTGCGCCTCGAACTCTGGGCGATGCGCCAGATCTGCTGGGGTCTGCTCGCCGCCGTCGTCGTCCGCTTCGTGGCCAATCCCTGGCTGCTCGATTACACGGCTGGCGTGACGCCGATCTTCAACTGGATTCTGTGGAGTTACGGCATCTCCATTGCGGCGCTGGCCGTCGGACGCAGCTACCTGCGATCGACACCCGATGAGCGGCTGGCGCAGGCGGTCGAGGCGAGTATCGCGCTGCTGGTCTTCGCGCTGCTGACGCTCGAAGTGCACAGCCTCTTTCCGCCGTCGACTGACCTGGCCAGCCCGAGCTTCATGGAGCGCGCGGCGCTGGTCGCTGTGTGGGGCGCCTTCGCCGTCAGCTGTCTGTGGATGGCGCGCCTGCGCCTCGATCCGGTGCTGATATGGGGGTGGCGGCTGAGTGGCGGACTGGCGGCAGGCATCGTTCTGCTGGTGCAGGTCCTAATGCTCAATCCAATCGCCCAGGCCGCCGATGTGGGCGAACTGCCGGTCCTGAACGGTCTGCTGATTGCCTATGCCGTGCCGGCGGCGCTCGCGGGACTGGCGCGGCGCTGGGTCGATGTCGAGAACAGCGAGGCTGCGCGGCTGCTGACCGGGCTGACGGCGTCGGTGCTCGCCTTCGTCTACGTCACGTTCGAGGTGCGGCACTTCTACGATCCGTATTTCGAGAATGGCCTCAGCAACATCAAGGACGTCGAGCTGTACACCTATTCCTTCGTCTGGCTGCTGTTCGGCGTGGCCCTGCTGGCGATCGGCTTCTGGCGGAAGGCGGGCGCACTGCGCCACGCCGGCATGGCACTGGTTTGCATCGTGGTCGCCAAGGTGTTCCTGATCGACATGGCCGGACTGCAGGGCCTGCTTCGTGTCTTTTCATTCCTCGGACTGGGTGCCGCGCTGCTCGGTTTGGGCTATGCCTATCGCCGTTTCGGATTCGACCACAAGCGGACGACCTGACGCGTATGAGCAGCGAGCGTTTTCCCGAGTTTGACCTTTCCCTCGACCAGTTGCGTGCCCTGCAGCTCGAGCGTCTGCGCGAGACCTTGCGCCACGCGTACGACAACCAGGCACCGTACCGCGCCAAATGCGATGCCGCAGGCGTGTCGCCGGACGACCTGAAGTCGCTGGACGATCTCAGGCGCTTTCCGTTCACCGCCAAGAGCGATCTGCGCGACGCCTATCCATATGGAATGTTCGCGATTCCGCGCGAGAAGTGCGTGCGGGTGCATGCGTCGAGCGGCACGACGGGCCGGCCGACGGTCGTCGGCTATTCGGCGAAGGATATCGCGACCTGGGGCGAGCTGATGGCGCGCTCGCTCTACGCCGGCGGCGCGCGGCCGGGCGACATCATCCACAACGCCTACGGCTATGGCCTGTTCACCGGGGGGCTAGGGGCCCATTACGGCGCCGAGGCGCTGGGTTGCACCGTGGTTCCGATGTCCGGAGGATTCAGCGAACGTCAGGTCCAGCTCATCCGCGAGTTTGGCGCGCGGGTCGTGCTGATGACGCCGTCCTACATGCTGGCGCTGGCCGACGAGTTCAAGAAGCAGGGTGTCGATCCACGCGCGACCGCGATGAAGGTCGGCATCTTCGGCGCGGAGCCATGGACCGAGGCGATGCGGGCGGAGATCGAGCGCAGGCTGGGTATCGATGCCGTCGACATCTACGGCTTGAGTGAAGTGATGGGGCCCGGCGTGGCCTGCGAGTTCATCGAGACCAAGGACGGGCCGACGGTCTGGGAGGATCATTTCTACCCGGAGATCGTGGACCCGGAGACCGGCGCGCCGGTTCCTGACGGCGAACCGGGCGAATTGGTCTTCACCTCGCTCACCAAGGAGGCGATGCCTGTCGTACGCTACCGCACGCGCGACTTGACGAAGCTGATGGCCGGGACGCGCACCGTGATGCGGCGCATGGCCAAGATCACCGGCCGCAGCGACGACATGCTGATCGTGCGTGGCGTGAACCTGTTTCCGAGTCAGGTCGAGGAGCAGATTCTGCGCGACCCGGCGCTCAGCGGTCACTATGTGATCGAACTGAGCCGTACCGGCGCGCTCGACGATCTGCTGGTGAAGGTCGAGGCGCGCGAGGCGCTGCCGGCCGATGCCGCTGCGCGCTCGCGCAGTGAATTGGCGCGGCGGCTGAAAGGGATGTGCGGGCTGTCGGCCGATGTAGAGATTGCGGCACCAGGCGGCGTCGAGCGCTCGATGGGCAAGGCGCGCCGCGTGATCGACAAGCGCCCGAAGGTCTGAGCTCTACGGTAGGGCTGGGGGCGCCTCAGCCCCAGGGTGCTCCCTGCGCGAGCCTTATTCTTGCCTTGATCAGCCCGAGTTCGTCGACGGCCTGGCCGGTCTGCGGCGGCAGGCCGGACACTGTGGCATCGGCGCGCGCCTGGGCCTTGGCGTGATGGTTGTTGGCGACCCACACGGCGCCGAACACCAGTACGGTCGCGACAATCACCAGGTAGTCGACCCAGCTGAGCATCGACCGCCGCGGGCGATAGGGGATGGCCTTGGGTTTATTGTTATCTCTCTGCACGATCGCCTCTCGAACTGCTCTTGAAGCAGGCTACGGGCGCAGCAGAACGCCTATCCCCGAACTTTTTCGAGGTCAGACGTAGGCAATTCGAAGAATATTCGTCGCACCCGGCGTGCCAAAAGGCACGCCCGCGGTGATCACCAGGCGCTCGCCGGGCTTGGCGAGTTCCTCTTTGCGGGCGACACGGACGGCGCGCTGAACCATGTCGGCGAAATTGTGCGCGTCCTCGCCGTGCACGGCATGGACGCCCCAAGTGAGCGTCATCCGTCGCGCCGTGTTGAGGTTGGGCGTGAGGCAGAGGATGCGCACATCGGGCCGCTCGCGGGCGGCGCGGAGCGTGGTGGAGCCGGTGCTGGTGTAGGTGACGATCGCCGCCGCCGACAGCGTGTGGGCGCACTGGCGGGCCGCCGCGCTGATCGCGTCTGCGGTATTCGCCTCCGGATCGTGGCGGCCGGCATTCATTAGCCGCCGATAAAGCGGGTCGGCTTCGACGCTCTTCAGGATGCGGTCCATGATGGTGACCGCCTCGACTGGATAGTCACCCGATGCCGACTCCGCCGACAACAGCACGGCGTCGGCGCCGTCATAG
>CAYZQZ010000304.1:0-5436 GCA_964480235.1 uncultured Reyranella sp.
AACCACCAACGTGTTCCCCTGGGCGGTCGACCGCCTGCTGGTGCGCTCGCGCGGCAACCCCGGCCGCGCCGCCCGCCTGATCATCTGGTTCACGGCGGTCCTGTCGGCGATCCTCGACAACGTCACGACGGTGATCTTCGCCTACCCGATGGCCTCGGAGATGGCCCGCCGCCTGAAAATCAACAGCTCGGCCTTCCTGCTGCCGATGGTGATGGCGGCCAATATCGGCGGCACGGCGACCCTGATCGGCGATCCGCCCAACGTGCTGATCGGCGCCGACCCGCGCACCGGCCTGTCCTTCATGGACTTCATCTACAATCTCACCGTTCCCTGCGGCCTGATGATGGTGGTGCTGGTCCATTACGCCGGCCGCTACTATCCGGCCGACATCGGCCCGGCAGCCGACAAGGACCACGAGGGCGCGGCCACGCCCACCGGCGCGGAGCTCGTCAACCTGCCGCTGCTGCGCGCCACGGGCTGGATCACCGTCCTGATTTTCGCGGGCTTCATGACCCACGGCCTCACCCACATGCCGGTCGCGGTGCCGGCGGTGATCGGCATCGCCGCCATCCTGCTGGCGCAGGACTACTTCTATCTCAGGGAGCACAAGCCGACCCTCGAGGAGCGCCAGCACGGCGTGCTCGCGATCCTGGAAAAGGACATCGAATGGCCGACCCTGGCCTTCTTCCTGTTCCTGTTCATCCTGATCGGCGCGGCTGTGGCGACCGGCCTGATCGAGAGCCTGGCGCAGGGCCTCGCCTGGATGATCGACCGGGCCTCGACGGCGCTCGGCCTGTCGCCCCGCGCCACGCTCCTGCTGGCGGCGCTGCTGATCCTCTGGGTCTCCGGCGTGCTGTCGGCGCTGATCGACAACATCCCCTACACCGCTGTCACCATCCCGCTGGTCGCGAGCCTGCTGCCGGCGCTGAAGGCGGGCCCCGACGGCCAGGTCCTGTGGTGGGCGCTGGCGCTCGGCGCCTGCCTCGGCGGCAACGGCACCCTGATCGGCGCCTCGGCCAACGTCACGGTGACGGGCCTCGCGGAAAAGGACGGCAAGCGCATCTCGTTCGGCGAGTTCACCGCCTTCGGCGCGCGGGTGACGGCGATCACACTTGCGATGTCGTCGCTCTATCTCGCGCTCTGGATCTATGTCGGCTCGGCGATCGTCAATGTCGCGGGCGCGGCGCTGCTGGCGGCGATCCTGCTGTTCCAGACGCGAAAAGGGCGCCCGGCCTGAACCGGACGCCCCTCCCCGACAGAGACTTTCGTCCCGGGTTTCGCGACTAGAGCTTCTCCCCGGCCGACAGGCGGGCCATGAAGTTCTCGAAGCTGTTCTCGCAGACCCGGAACCACAGGATCTCCTCGTTGCGAAACGCGCGCCAGTTCTCGTAGACCTTCTTGAAGCGCGGGCTCTTGGCCGACAGCTCATTGTAGAGATCGTTGGCGGCATTGAACGCCGCTTCCATCACCGGCGTCGGGAACGCCACCAGCTTGGTGCCGCCCGCCACCAATTCGCGCAACGCCTTGGGATTCTCGGCGTCGTACTTCGACAGCATCCAGGCCTGCGCCTTGGCCGCCGCCATCTCGACGACAGCCTGGTAGTTCTTGGGCAGCTCGTTCCACTTGCCGATGTTGATCATGGCCGTGGTCTGCGGCCCGCCTTCCCACCATCCCGGGTACATGTAGTAGGGCGCGATCTTGTTGAAGCCGAGCTTCTGGTCGTCGTAGGGACCGATCCATTCGGCGGCGTCGATCGTGCCCTTCTCGAGCGCGGGATAGATGTCGCCGCCCGCGATCTGCTGGGCCACCGCGCCGAGCTTGTTGCAGATCTGGCCCGCGATGCCGGCGATGCGGAACTTGAGGCCCTTCATGTCGTCGACCGACTTGATCTCCTTGCGGAACCAGCCGCCCATCTGCGCCCCGGTGTTGCCGGCCGGCAGGTTGTAGATGTTGAAGTCCTTGTAGACCTCACGCATCAGCTGCATGCCGCCGCCCCAGTTCATCCACGCCTCCTGCTGGCGCGCCGTCATGCCGAAGGGAAGCGCGGTGTCGATCGCCAGCGTCGGGTCCTTGCCGACGTAGTAGGTGCCGGCCGAATGGCCCATCTCGACCGTGCCGTTCTGCACGGCATCGAGCACCTGCAGACCGGGCACGATCTCGCCCGCGGCGAAGACGCGGACGTTGAATCGATTGTCGGTCGCCTCCCCGATGTACTTCGCCAGCACCTCGCCCGCGCCGTAGATCGTGTCGAGCGATTTGGGGAAGCTGGAAGCCAGTCGCCATTTGAGTTCCGGCATCGATTGCGCGATGGCCGGAGCGGCAAGCGTACTCACAGACGCAACACTGACGGCGCCCACGGCGCTGGTACGCAAAAACTTGCGACGTTGCATGGTGTTCCTCCCAAGGAACGGTTTTTTGTTTTGCCTAGCGGGATTCCACGAAGCGGAATCCGGCTGGCATGCCCGGCGGAGCGAGGCAACGGCGGCCGGCAGGCCGGGCACAAAAAAAGAGCCCCGCCGAAGCGGGGCCCCTTCGATCCCAATTACGCGAGGATCAGAGCTTGTTGGCAGCCGACTGGCGCGCCATGAAATTGTCGAAGGTGTTCTCGACGACGCGGAACCACAGAACCTCTTCGTTGCGGAACTGCTTCCACGAATCGAAGACCTTCTTGAACTTCGGGTTCTTCGCCGAGGTCTCGGCATAGAGCTCGACGGCCGAGTTGTAGCAGGCCTCGAGCACCGGCTGCGGGAACGGCAGGAACTTCGTGCCGCTCGCCACCAGCTCGCGCAGCGCGCGCGGGTTCTGCGCATCGTACTTGGCGACAGAGTTGGTCGTGGTCGCCTCCGCCGCCGTGGCGATCGCATCCTGGTACGCCTTCGGCAGGGAGTTCCACGCCTTCTCGCCGACATAGAGCGACAGCGCAGCGGCACCTTCCCACCAGCCCGGGTAGTAGTAGAAGGGCGCCACCTTGTTGAAGCCGAGCTTCTGGTCGTCGTAGGGACCGATCCATTCGGCGGCGTCGATCGTGCCCTTCTCGAGCGCCGGATAAATGTCGCCGCCGGCGAGCTGCTGCGGCACCACGCCGAGCTTGCTCATGACCTGGCCGGCGAAGCCGCCGATGCGCATCTTGACGCCCTTCATGTCCTCCGGCGTCTTGATCTCCTTGCGCCACCAGCCGCCCATCTGGCCACCGGTGTGGCTCATCAGGAACGAGATCATCTTGTAGTCCTTGTAGAACTCGCGCATCAGCTCGAGTCCGCCGCCGTAATACACCCAGGCATTGTGCTGGCGCGTGTTGAGGCCGAACGGCACCGCGGTGTCGAATGCGAAGGTCGGGTCCTTGCCGACGTAATAGTAGGAAGCGGTGTGGCCGCACTCGACCGTCTCGTTCTGCACGGCATCGACCACCTGCAGGCCCGGGACGATTTCGCCGGCGGCGAACACGCGGATCTGGAACTTGTTGTCGGTCATCGCCGCGACCCGCGCGGCGAAGTACTCGCCCGCACCGTAGATCGTGTCGAGCGACTTGGGGAAGCTCGAGGTCAGGCGCCACTTGATCTCGGGCATCGACTGGGCAATCGCCGGCGCAGCCACGGCGGCCGAGGCGGCGACGACGGCACCGCCGACACCGGCAGTGCGCAGGAACTTACGACGTTGCATCTGGGGTCACTCCCTAAAGACTGCCTCGCGTTGCCGCCCACGTACACCGGGGGGCCGGAGGCGGCGGGGTTATGGCAGATCGCAGCGCAGCTGAAAAGACGCGCAAAATCCCCCTTCGCTGCGGGGCTTTGATGCGGATTCAGCCTAGAGCTTGACGGCGTAGAGCAGGACCAGCGCCACCGTCCCGACGAGGATGCGGTACCACGCGAACACGCCGAAGCCGTGCCGGCTGATGAAGCGCACGAACGGCTTCACCACCACCAGCGCGGCCAGGAAGGCCACGACGAACCCGATCGCGATCACGCCACCGGCGTTCCAGTCGAGCGTCTTCCAGTTCTTGTAGAGATCGTAGACCGTGGCCCCCAACATGGTGGGGATCGCGAGAAAGAACGAGAACTCCGCCGCCGTCGCACGCTCCACGCGCAAAACCCGCGCGCCCATGATGGTGGCGCCCGAGCGCGACACGCCCGGGATCATCGCCAGACACTGGCAGAACCCTATGAACAGCGCCGTCTTCCAGTCGACATCGTCGATGGTCTTTATGCGCGGACGCTGCGCGTAGCGCTCGATCACGAGGATGACGATACCGCCCACGATCAGCGCCACCGCCACCACCGTCGGGTTGAACAGAACCGACTTGATGTATTTGTGCGCCGCCACGCCCACCACCGCGGCCGGCAGGAAGGCGAGCACGATCGAGGCCGAGAACTTGATCGCCGCGGGATCGCGCCGCATCACGCCGACCGCGGTCGACAGGATCTTTCCGTAGTACAGGACGCAGATCGCCAGGATCGAGCCGAGCTGGATCACGATCTCGAACACCTTGCCCGGCGGCCCCTGGAAGTGGAGCAGCTCCTCGGCAAGGATGATGTGCCCGGTCGACGACACCGGAAGGAATTCCGTGAGGCCCTCGACCAGGCCGACAATCACGGTCTTCCAGATCAGGGCGAAATCCATTCCGGTCAGTCCTTGAACTTGAGCGCGCGCGGCCAGCCTTTTTCGCGCATCTTGCCGGCCTGTGCACGCTCGCCGCGCCAGAATTTGAGGTCGGCCGCCGAGATCACCTGGTTCGACCAGGCAAGCCCGTCCGCGAGCTTGAAAGCCAGCGCATCCGACAGCCGGTCGGCCTTGGACCGCTGCAGGGTGACGCCCCTGCCCCGGCCCATCTCGGGCACCTGGTCGATCGGGAAGACCAGCAGCTTGCGGCCTTCGCTGAGCGCCGCGATCGAGTCCGCGCCCTCCGGCACCACCGAGAAGGCCTGCGCCTTCTCCTTGTCCGCGAGATTGAGCACCTGCTTGCCGTTCTTGGTCTGCGCCACGACCTCGTCCTCGGGGACAATGAAGCCACGGCCGGCATCCGACGCCACCAGGAACTTGCGGCCGCCCTTCAGCACGGCGAGATCAACGATGTCCTGCTCGTTGCCGAGCTCGATCATCAACCGGATCGGCTCGCCGTGGCCGCGCGCGCTCGGCAGCTTGTCGCAGCCCAGCGTGTAGAAGCGGCCGTTGGTGCCGAACACCAGGATCTTGTCGGTCGACTGGGCGTGGATCGCGAAGCGCGGTCCGTCGCCTTCCTTGTACTTGAGGTCTGCCGCCTGCTTGTCGTCGAGGTGGCCCTTGGCGGCGCGGATCCAGCCCTTCTCCGAGCAGACGACGGTGATCGGCTCGCGCTCGACGAAGTCCTCCAGCGCGTGCTCGACCTCGGCCGGCGCGTCGGCCAGCTCGGTGCGACGCTTGCCGAGCGGCGTCCTGCCGCCGAACTTCTTCCTGGTCTCC
>CAYZQZ010000305.1:0-5412 GCA_964480235.1 uncultured Reyranella sp.
ATATGAATGGGGAGGGAGGCGCTTATCCGCGGGCGCGTTCGGCTTGCTGGCCGAGAGCTGCGAGAGCCGTCTTCACGATGCCGGCGGCGTCGAGGCCGGCGTCGGCGTACTGCTTCGTCGGCGAGGCGTGGTCGATGAAGCGGTCGGGCAGCACCATCGGCCGCACCTTCAGGCCGTGGTCGAGCATGCCGGCGGTCGCCAGATGCTGCAGCACGTGGCTGGCGAAGCCGCCGACCGAGCCCTCCTCGATCGTGATCAGCACCTCGTGCTCGCGCGCCAGGCGCTCGATCAGTTTTACGTCGAGCGGCTTGGCGAAGCGTGCGTCGGCCACCGTGGTGCTCAGCCCCTTGGCGGCAAGATCCTCGGCCGCGGTCAGGCACTCGTGCAGGCGCGCGCCGAAGCTCAGCAGCGCGATCTTGGTGCCCTCGCGCAGGACGCGGCCCTTGCCGACCTCGAGCGGCGTGCCGCGCGCCGGCAGGTCGACGCCGAAACCCTCGCCGCGCGGATAGCGGAACGAGGACGGTCGGTCGTCGATCGCCGCCGCGGTCGCCACCATGTGCATCAGCTCGAGCTCGTCGGAAGCCGCCATCACCACGAAATCGGGCAGGCAGGCCAGGTAAGTCACGTCGAACGAGCCCGCATGCGTGGCGCCGTCGGCGCCCACCAGGCCGGCCCGGTCGATGGCGAAGCGCACCGGCAGCTTCTGGATGGCGACGTCGTGCACCACCTGGTCGTAGCCGCGCTGCAGGAAGGTCGAGTAGATCGCGGCGAACGGCTTGTAGCCTTCGGTCGCCATGCCGGCGGCGAAGGTCACGCCATGCTGTTCGGCGATGCCGACATCGAAGCAGCGCTCGGGAAAACGCTCGGCGAACTTGTCGAGGCTCGTGCCCGAGGGCATCGCCGCGGTAACGGCGACGATCTTCTTGTCGATCTCGGCCTCGGCGATCAGCGCCTTGGCGAACACCGCCTGGTAGGCCGGTGCGTTGGCAACCGGCTTGCTCTGCTTGCCGGTGATGACGTCGAACTTGACCACGCCGTGATACTTGTCGGCGCTCGCCTCGGCCGGCGGATAGCCCTTGCCCTTCTTGGTCACGACGTGGATCAGGATCGGCTTGTCGAGCCGGCTGTCGCGGGCGTTCTTCAGCACCGGCAGCAGATGGTCGAGGTTATGACCGTCGACCGGGCCGACATAGTAGAAGCCCAGTTCGTCGAACAGCGTGCCGCCCGCCACGAAGCCGCGGGCGAATTCCTCGGCGCGGCGGGCCGCGGTCTCGAGCGGCTTGGGCAGCGCCTCGGCGAAGGCACGGCCGAGATTGCGCAACTGGACATAGGGCCGGCCCGACAGCAGACGGGAGAGATGGCCCGACAGCGCGCCGACCGGCGGCGCGATCGACATGTCGTTGTCGTTCAGGATCACGATCAGCCGGCTGCGCAGGTGGCCCGCGTTGTTCATCGCCTCGTAGGCCATGCCGGCGCTCATCGCGCCGTCGCCGATCACCGCGATCACGTTGTTGGTGCCGCCCGACAGATCGCGCGCCACCGCCATGCCGAGGCCGGCCGAAATCGAGGTCGAGGAGTGCGCGGCGCCGAACGGGTCGTATTCGCTCTCGGCCCGGCGGGTGAATCCCGACAGCCCGCCCTCCTGGCGCAAGGTGCGGATGCGGTCGCGGCGGCCGGTGACGATCTTGTGCGGATAGGCCTGGTGGCCGACATCCCAGATCACGCGGTCGCGCGGCGTGTCGAACACGTAGTGCAGCCCGACGGTGAGTTCGACCGCGCCGAGGCCCGCGCCGAGATGCCCCCCGGTCACGGAAACCGCGGAAATGGTCTCCTGCCTGAGTTCATCGGCGAGCTGACGCAGCTGGTCGACTTTCAGTTTCCTGATGTCGGCCGGCACGTTCACCGTGTCGAGAAGCGGGGTTGTCCCCTTGTCGTTCATGCTCACACTATACTCCTGCGCCGCGCCTTACGCCCCGCCTAAGCCCGTCTCGCGACGACGAAATTCGCAGCCTGTCTCAGCAAATCTGCAGCGTTTCCAAAGGGTTCGAGATGCTGGGCCGCCTGCCGCGCCAGCAGACCGGCCTGCGCCCGGGCCCGCTCGCCCCCCAATATCGACACGAAGGTCGCCTTGCCGGCGGCCGCGTCCTTGTTCACCGCCTTGCCCAGTTCCTCCGCGTTACCCTCGACGTCGAGCAGATCGTCGACGATCTGGAACGCGAGACCGAGGTCGTGCGCATAGGCCGACAGATGAGTACGCATCGACTCGGTCGCCTTGCCGAGGATCGCGCCCGCCGTGCACGAAAACGAGATCAGCGCCCCGGTCTTCAACCGCTGCAGCCGCGTGATCGCCCCAATGGACATCTCGTCGGCAACCGCCTTCTCGGCCAGCAGGTCGAGCATCTGGCCGCCGACCATGCCGTGCGCGCCGGAGGCCTTCGCAAGATCCGCGACCAGGTGAGCGCGCACCGCGGCATCGCCGTGCGTGTCCTCGTGCGCCAGCACCTCGAAGGCCAGCGCCTGCAGCGCGTCGCCGGCCAGGATCGCCGTCGCCTCGTCGTATTGCTTGTGGCACGTCGGCTTGCCGCGCCGCAGATCGTCGTCGTCCATCGACGGCAAGTCGTCGTGAATCAGCGAATACGCGTGCACGAACTCGATCGCGCTCGCGGTGCGCAACGCCGGCATCGCCCCGACCTTGAACAGGGTGGCGCTGGCCAGAACGAAGAAGGCGCGCAGGCGCTTGCCGCCGCCGAGGCTCGAATAGCGCATCGCCTCGAACAGGCGCGCCTCGCCCTCGTCGCCTTTCGGCAGCAGGCGATCCATTGTCTGTTCGGTCGCCTCGGCGGCATGCGCCAGGGCGGCGTCGAACTGGTGGAACGACGACAACGGCATGGAGCTCGGGCTCGACTCTTGGGACGGCGGCGGAAAGGCCGGTCAGTTCAGGTCGGCGGGCTGCGTGCCGACCGACCCGTCGGCGGAGAATACGATCTTCTCCACCTTCATCTTGGCTTCGGCGAGCTTCTGCTCGCAGTGGCGCTTGAGCAGCGCCCCGCGCTCGTAGGCCGTGATCGCCTCGTCGAGCTTCACCTGGCCGCGCTCGAGCTGGCTGACGATGCCTTCCAGCTCCTTCAAGGCGTCCTCGAACGACAGGCCGGCGATGTCCTTGGGCAGTGCGGGTTCTTTAGCCACTATTAGTGCCTCTCTGGGGGTCGGCGGGATGGTAGCCGGACGGGCGACTGCCTACCAGAGAACGCGGGATTGTGCGCGGTGGACGAGTGAATTTGCCGCGAATCGCGAGGCTTTTCGTGCTTTTGCAACTCTTGAGGCAGAAACCCGCATTAACGGCATAACCGCTTTGCGCGTTCGCAGGCCAAAACCCGGTATCGCTCATTGCGACTTAGGTAGGGGGATGGCAGCTTCCGCTCCACAGAAATGAACAGCCATTCATAGGAGCAAACGCACATGGGCAATGTCAGTCACCTCGTCACGCGCACCGCGGCCCTCCAGAGCTCGACCGAGAACGGTCTGGGCGAAGGCATGCCGGCCAAGGACCGTCAGTTCGTCACCGCGCTGGCCCGTGGCCTCGACATTCTCCGCGCCTTCCATGCCGGCGAAGGCATGCTGGGCAACCAGGAGATCGCCCACCGCACCGGCCTGCCCAAGCCGACCGTGGCCCGCCTCACCCACACGCTGACCGAGCTCGGCTACCTCAACTACATCCGCCGCTTCCGCAAGTACGAGCTCGGCGCCTCCGTCCTCGCGCTGGGCTATGCCGCGATCTCGAGCATGGACGTCCGCCGCGCCAGCCGCGCGCCGCTCGAGGCGCTGGCCCACTCGCTCAACGCCTCGACCGCGCTGGGCGGCCGCGACCGTCATTCGATGATCTATCTCGAAGCCTGCCGTGGCCCCTCGGTCGTGGCGATCACCCACGATGTCGGAACCCGCGTGCCGATGGCCAGCACCGCGATGGGCCGCGCCTATCTCTTCTCGCTGCCCGACGTCGACCGCAACAAGCACATCGATGCGATCCGCCGCCGCTGGCGCGACGACTGGGCCAAGGTGAAGACCGGCATGGAGCGCTCGTTCAAGGAGCTCGCCGATCACGGCTTCTGCGTGACCTGGGGCGAGTGGCTGCCCGAGCTGTGCGGCGTCGGCGCGCCGCTGCGCAACACCGACGGCACCGCGGCCTACGCGATCAACGCCTCGGCGCCGATCTACCAGATCAGCAAGGACCGCCTCGAGGCCGACTGGGGCCCGCGCCTGGTCAAGGTCGCGCGCGACATCCGCACCGGCATGGCCGCCCAGCCTTCTACGCAGCAGGCCGCGCCCGCTCCGGCGGCGCGTCCGATCACCAACGGCCACCGTCCGCCGATGGCCGCGATGGCGCGGCGCTAAGTCGACTCTCGAATCGACATTCGGCAGGGCGAGCGGCTAAAACCGCCGCCATGCCGATCCAGCGACCGGCCGACGCACGGCCGGTCGGCCCCTACGAGTTCCGTGGTTTCAACGGCCTGATCGGCCACCGTGTGGTGGCCTGGCGTCCCGGATTCGTCGAATTCGAACTCAAGGTCCGCGCCGAGCTGTGCAACGCCAACGGGCTGCTGCATGGCGGCGTGCTGATGACCCTGCTCGACGGCGCCTCGGGCTTCGCCTGCACCTTCAACGAAACCGCCACCACGCGCCGCCTCTCGGTGACGCTCGCCTTCACGACGCAGTTCATCAAGGCCGCGCGCGAGGGCGACACCCTCACCATCTTCGGCGCCTGGCGCCCCTCGAGCAGCCAGAGCACCTTCGCCGCCGAGACCGAGATCTACAACCAGGCCGGCGACCTGATCGCGACCGGCGCCGGCACGTTCCGCTATCTCAAGGGCGAGCGCGCCGACGGCACGCTGACCTTCCTCGACAGGGAAGCCGCTCCGGCTTGAAGACGCTTCGTCGTCTTCTCCTCGCCCTCGTCGGCCTGGCGATCGTCGGCGCCGGGGGGCTCTACGTCGCCACGCCCTTCATCGAACAGCGACTGACCTTCAAGCCGCGCAAGTACGATCCGGCACAGCCCTGGACCGTGCCGGCCAATGCCGAGGATCTGTCGCTCGTCACCGAAGACGGCGTGCACCTGCACGGCTGGTTCTTCACCGCCGCCGAACCGAAGACCGGCCTGACCGTGCTCTACTTCCACGGCAACAGCGGCACCCTGCGCGGCGTCACCGGTGACGCGCAGTTCCTGCAGGCGCACGGCTTCAACGTGTTCGCGATCGACTATCGCGGCTACGGCAAGAGCGAGGGCACCTCGGAGAGCGAAGCCACGCTGCTGAAGGATGGCCGCGCCGCCCTGCGCGCCCTCACCGACACCAGAATGATCGCGCCCGAAACCGTCGTGCTGTGGGGCCACTCGCTCGGCACCGTGCCGGCCGCCGA
>CAYZQZ010000306.1:0-3607 GCA_964480235.1 uncultured Reyranella sp.
TGGAGCGCGCGCGGCTATCCGCCATCCGACGTGCCGGAGAAGGCTTCCAGCTACAGCCAGGCGCGTGCCGCCGACGACATCCTGGCGATCCTCGATCACCTGAAGCTGCCGCAGGCCCACATCGTCGGCCTGTCGATGGGCGGCTTCGCCACGCTGCATTTCGGCTTCCGTCACGCCGGCCGCGCGAAGTCGCTGGTGGTGGCGGGCTGCGGCTACGGCGCCGAGAAGAAGGAGTCGGCCAAATTCAAGGAGGAGGCGGGCATCGTCGCCAAGTCGCTGCTCGGCGAAGGCATGGTGAAGTTCGCCGAGAAGTACGCCTATGGGCCCACGCGCGTTCAGTTCGAGAACAAGGATCCGCGCGGCTTTGCCCAGTTCAAGAAGGAGCTCGGCGAGCATTCGGCGCTGGGTTCGGCCAACACCCAGATCGGCGTGCAGGCGGAGCGGCCTTCGCTCTACGACCTGGTCGGCGAGATGCGCAAGCTCACCGTGCCCACCCTGATCCTGACGGGCGACGAGGACTGGCCGTGCCTGGAGCCCGGCATCCTGATGAAGCGCGAGATCCCGTCGGCGGCGCTGTCGGTGATGCCCAACTGCGGCCACACCATCAATCTGGAAGAGCCCGACCTGTTCAACCGCATCGTCGGCGACTTCGTGGGCCAGGTCGAAGCCGGCCGCTGGCCCAAGCGCGACCCGCGCGCGATCTCGAGTTCGATCACGGGGATGAAGAAGTAGGCGATGAAGAAGTAGGGCGCTCCGGTCCTATTGATCTGGATCAATGCTGCCCGGGTGTCGCATTCCCACGCTTCGCGCAGGGGGAAATCAATGGACGCCTGCTACTACTGCTACATTCGGCGCCTGCCCGACGGCAGCTTCGTTGGCTGGGTTCCCGATCTGCCGGGTGTCCGGGCGAGCGGCATCACCGAAGATGCCGTCCTGCGCCTGCTGTCGCGCGATGCGCGGGATTTCCTCCATGACCTGGTGATCAAGGGCATGCCGCTGCCGGTTCCCGGCACCGGCGGCGAGACGGTGCGCGGTGCCGCGACGCCCGAACGGCGCCTGCTGCTGATCCTGAGCTGACGGGCGCAGGCTCGTTCGCAACGATCTTCCTTGACATATATTGCGTTAATCGCCATATTGCGGCGATGGCGTCCGGCTTCGATTTTATCGCGCTGCAAAGCCCGTTTCGCCAGTCCGGCAGCAACATTCTAGAATTTCTAGAAATTCTAGAACGCAACATTGCTGCTGCGGGAAAAGCATTTCATCTCAAGGCCTTGGGCAATAAGGTCGGCGTTTCTAGAATCGATGCGTTCATGTGGCGGGTCTTTCCGGAAGGCCAGGCGGAGCCCCGGAGGATCGTGTTCCGGTTGAGGCCCGCCAGCATTCCAGGCGACTCCTCCAGGGGGTTTTTTTAGCGAGAGCGTAGGGGACCCGGACCCTTCAAGCGCGGGGACCGCAGGAGACGCCGGACAAGCCTTGCGGGGCGGCGGGCCGGATCAAGTGCGGTGAGGGCTGACCGGAACTCGTGCCGGCACCGGCCCTCGGGCATATCGCCCGCCAGCGCAATGCGCGACGCGGCGGCTCTGTTGCAAGCGGGCTAACACCTGAGGCGATTCCTCGCGAGGATTTTTTTGTGCAGGATCCCGCCTCACGCCGAACACAAGAGGTGGCGTGGTTACTCGAAAGTAACCGTTAGATTCCCGTCAGACTCCAGCAGGGATCCAAGATCTTGTGCCGTCGCGCAGCTCTGCTGCGCGCTACGCCGTCAGGCCGCCGTCGCAGACGAATTCCGAGCCGGTCGAGAAGGTCGACTCGTCCGACAACAGGAACAGCACCATGTCGGCCACTTCGCGCGGCTGGCCGAGGCGGCCGAGCGGGTGAAGTTCCTCCAGCCACTGCTTGCCGGTCATGTTGCCCATGCGGGCTTCCAGCGCCGGCACGATCATCGGCGTGTCGATGTAGCCCGGGTGCACCGAGTTGCAGCGGATGTTGTACTTCATGAAGGCGCAGTAGAGCGCCACGTTCTTGGTGAGCGTGCGCACCGCGCCCTTGCTGGCGCAGTAGGCCATCGCATAGGCGGCGCCGCGCAGGCCGAGCACCGAGGAGATGTTGACGATCGAGCCGCCGCCACTGGTTTTCATGGCGGGGGCGGCGTGCTTGCAGCCGAGGAACGTGCCCAGCGAGTTGACGTCGTTGACCCGGCGGAACTCCGCCAGCGTGCAGGTCTCGATGTCGTTGCGCACGCCGACGCCCGCGGCATTGAGCAGCCCGTGCAGGCCGCCGAACGTCGCGGTCGTTTCGGCCACTGCCTTCTGCCACGACGGCTCCTGCGTGACGTCGAGCGGCACGAACAGGCCCGAGGCGCCGAGCTCGGCGGCGACCGCCTGGCCGCGGGTCTCGTCGCGGTCGGCGACCACGGCCTTGCCGCCCTCGCGCACCACGAGGCGCGCGGTGTCGGCGCCGATGCCCGAGGCGCCGCCGCTGATCAGCACGACCTTGCCCTTCATGCGCTCAACCAAGGACGGACCTCCTCATCAGGCCGGCGGTGATGGCGCCGTCGGCCACGATCTCGGTCCCGGTCAGGAACGAGGAGCGGTCGGAGGCCAGGAACAGGATGACGTGGCCCAATTCCGACGGCTCGGCCATGTGGCCGATCGGATGGCGCGCATCGAGCAGCGCCTTGCCCTGCTCGCGGCCGACCATCTGCCACAGCGGATTGAAGATCGCGGTGTCGACGCCGCCGGGATGCACCGAATTGCAGCGGATGGCGTACTTCTTCTCGGCGCAATAGAGCGCCACGCTCTTGCTGAGGAGCCGCACCGCGCCCTTGCTCGCGGTGTAGGCGGTGGGACCGGCCGAGCCGATGATGCCGGCGATCGACGAGACGTTGACGATCGAGCCCCTGGTCTCGGGCTTGCCCGGGCCGGTCTTCTTCATGCCCTCGATGGCGAACTTGCAGCCCAGGAACACGCCCTCGGAATTGATCGCCTGGACTTTCTGCCAGGCTTCCACCGTGGTGTTCTCGATGTTGCCCGGGCCGCCGCCGACGCCGGCGTTGTTGACCATGATGTCGAGGCGGCCTTCCCGGGCGAGCACGTCGTCCAGCAGCTTGCGCCAGGACTCCTCGGAGGCGACGTCGTGGGTCATGAACCGGCCGGGGGCGTCGTCCTTGCCGGGCTGGATGTCGGCGACGATCACCTGCGCGCCTTCGGCCGCCAGCAGCTTCACCGCCGCCTCGCCGATGCCGGACGCGCCGCCGGTGACGATCGCCACCTGTCCTGAGAGTTCTCCGCTCATGCGGGGCGGACCTTAGCCCGCGTCCGCGGGCCGCGCCTAGCATGGACTTGGTGCGACATGTCGTAACGACCTCACCCTGAGGAGCAGTCCGAAGGACTGCGTCTCGATCAGCGCGGAGTAACCTCCGCGCCTTTGGCGGGAGCGAGCACCTTGACGGTTGCCCATCCTTCGAGATGCGCGCTGCGCGCGCTCCTCAGGATGAGGCCGTTCTCGACCAGCCAAAGAAAAAACCCGGGCGGTTGCCCGCCCGGGCTTCTCGTTTCGTTGCGATGCGTTGTGCGCGGACTAGAAGCCGAGGGGCTTGGTCACCGCG
>CAYZQZ010000306.1:3707-5411 GCA_964480235.1 uncultured Reyranella sp.
GTTTCGTTGCGATGCGTTGTGCGCGGACTAGAAGCCGAGGGGCTTGGTCACCGCGTTCCACTTGCCGCCCTTGACCTCGGCGAGGAAGGACGAGTTCGCACCCTGGCGGATGTTCGGTCCGAACGTGACCGCCGGGCCGCCGAAGATGTCGTGGTAGTCCTTGATCTTCTCCATGCCGGCCACGAAGGAGTCGGTCGTCAGGTTCTTGCCGGCGTTGATCAGGCCCTGCGCGGACAGGTCGGCGGCGACGTAGCCGTAGACCGCGCCGATGTTCGGATCGATCTTGTACTTGTCCTTGTAGGTCGCGACGAACTGGCGGACCGACTCGAGCTTGCTGTCGGCATAGGGCATCTCGGTGAGGCCCATACCGTAGAAGCCGTCCATGCCCGGGGCGGCGCCGACGACATGGTCGTAGGCCGCGGCCGAGCCGACGAAATCGACGTTAGTCCAGCCCATCTTGCGGGCGGCGGTGTAGGGGATGATCGTGTCGCGCACGATCGTGCCCATGGCAATCAGGTCGCAGCCGGCGGCCTTGAGCTTGGTCAGGCCGGCAGTGAAGTCCTGGTCGGTCGGCTTGTGGGCCGCGGTCTCGACCAGCTTGATGCCCAGCTTCTTGGTCTGCAGCTCGGCGCCAGCCAGGATCTCCTTGCCGAAGTCGGTGTCCTGGTACATCGCGCAGACCGCCTTCTTGCCCTTCGTCTTGACGAAGTACTCGATGGCCGAGCGGATCTGGTCCGTGTAGGACGCCGCGCCGTAGAACTTCAGCCGTTCGTACGGCTCGAACATCGAGCGCGCCGCCGACAGCGGGAAGAGGTTGGGCACGCCGGCCGCGAACTGGTCCTTGAAGCAGGCGTTGTTCATCGGGGTGCCGAGCGGCGCCACAAAGGCGAACACCTTGTCGCGGTTGATCAGCTTGTTGCAGGCCTGCACCGCCTTCGGCACCTGGTAGGCCTGGTCCTCGACGATCACGCGCAGCTTGCGGCCCTCGATGCCGCCGGCGGCGTTGAGTTCCTCGAAGCGCATCTTCACGCCGTTCGACGAGGAGACGCCGTAGGTCGCCGCCACGCCCGACAGGTCGGTGTGCATGCCGAACAGGACCTCGCCCGCCGTCACGCCGCGTTGCTGCGCCGCCGCGCCGGCGATGCCGGCCGCCGTGAGGGCCACGGTTAGCCCCGTCGCTCTTGCCATACGTTTCATCAGTTCCTCCCTAGTGGGTTCAGCCATTGCGTTCTGACTTTTCTCCCCGCGTGCCGCGATCCTGCAGGATCACGCCGCTTCCGCGTACATGCCGTCGATCAGCCCCTTGTACTTCTCGTTCACCAGCTTGCGCCGGAGCTTCATGGTCGGCGTCAGCTCTTCGTCCTCGGCGCCGAGCTGCTGCTCGATCAGCCGGAACTTCTTGATCGTCTCGACCCGCGCGAAGTTGGCGTTGACCTTCTCGATCTCGCTCTCGATCAGGTCGTTGACCTCCTTGGTGCGGCAAAGCGAGGCGAAGTCGGTGAAGGGCACGTTGCTGTCCTGGGCGTACTTGGCGACGTTGTCGTAGTCGATCATGACCAGGCAGCTCAGGAACTTGCGGCGGTCGCCGATCACCACGGCATCGGAGATGTAGGGCGAGAACTTGAGCTGGTTCTCGATCTCCGAGGGCGTGATGTTCTTGCCGCCGGCGGTGATGATGATGTCCTTCATGCGGTCGGTGATGCG
>CAYZQZ010000307.1:0-5404 GCA_964480235.1 uncultured Reyranella sp.
GGCAACAAGCTCGGCATCATCGACATCCAGCGCCAGTACAACATGGTGGCGGCGGCGCTCGCCTCCGGCGGCTCGGTGAGCAATTTCGAACCGGGCAAGGAACGGCTGATCGCCTGCCGAAAGGCCGGCGCGCGCATCTATCCCAGCAACGAGGCGTTCGCGCAGGCCCTCAAAACCGGCGAGATCGCCTGCGGCATCATGTGGAAGGCGCGCGCGGTGCAGTGGCAAAATGCCGGCATCAAGGTGCAGACCGTGGCGCCCAAGGAAGGCGTGCCGATGTACGTCTCGGGCTTCGTGGTGCCCAAGAACGCGCCCAACAAGGAAGGCGCCTATGCCTGGCTGGACGCCATGATGGCGGCTTCCGCGCAGGAGAACTTCGCGATCGACATGGGCTACAACCCGACCGTGACCAACGCCAAGGTCGCGGAGGATCTGCAGAAGCGCATCGGCTTCACCCCCGAGGAGCAGAAGCGCCTGGTCGATCTCGACTACGGCTACATGGGCAAGAACGACGTCGAGTTCCAGGATTGGTGGAACAAGTCGTTCAAGGGCTGAATGCTCGACGCTGAATGACCAACACGGCAGTGGCGCACGGCCCCGTCGTCGAACGACGGCGGGGCGAGGCCTGGACCGCCTCGATGCTGCTCGGGCCGGCGGCGATCTTCATCGCCGTCTGCCTGCTGGCGCCGCTCGCCTACCTGTTCCGCTACAGCCTGAACGATTTCGTCGCGGCCAAGAAGATGATGGTCGAGGCGGTGACGATCGCCAACTACGTCAAGTTCTTCACCGATTCCTACTACACGACCATCCTCTGGACGACGGTGCGCATCGCCGTCCTGGTGACCGCGGCCTGCCTGGTACTGGCCTTTCCGCTCGCCTACGTCGTGGCGCGCACCCAGAGCCGCTTCAAGAACCTGCTGATCATTTCGATCGTGCTTCCCCTGTTCGTCGGCAATTCGGTTCGCGCTGCCGGCTGGATGGTGGTGTTCGGCAACAAGGGGTTCGTGAATGCCACCCTGCTCGGCCTGGGCGCGATCAGCCAGCCGATCGAGATCATGTTCACCGAGAAGGCGGTGATCATCGGCATCATTGCCGTAAACCTGCCGTTCATGGTGCTCTCCCTGCAGAGCGTGATCGAGGGTATCGATCGCTCGGTCGAGGAGGCGGCGTTCAGCCTTGGCGCCCCGCCGATCACCATGTTTCGCCGCGTGCTGTGGCCGCTCGCGTTGCCCGGCATCATCGCCGGCACCATCCTGTGCTTCATCCTGGCAATGAACGCCTATGCCACGCCTTTCCTGTTGGGCGGGCCTCTATTCAAGATGATGTCACCGCTGATCTACAACGAGTTCACGCAGAAGACGAACTGGCCGTTCGGCGGCGCCATCGCCTTCATCCTGATGACGGTTACGCTCGGCCTCACCATCGCCGCCAACCTCATCCTGTCGCGCCGCGCGACGCGTTAGCCCGGGCTGCATCAGGTAAGGACTGCCCCGAGGGAATCTCGAGCAGGGCGCGGGCCGGGATGCGATAGTCTCGCCTGAGGAGAGCGACTCGGCATGCATATCGGACTGATCGGCGGCATCGGACCAGCCGCCACGGATTTCTACTATCGCGGCCTGATCGACCGTGCGCGGGCGGCGGAGGTACCACTGGCCTGTACCATCGCCCACGCCGACGTGCGCGAAATGTCGCGCAATCTGACCGGCGGCAACCCCAAGCGGCAGGCCGAGATTTTCGCCGACCTGATTGCGCGTCTGAAGCGCGCGGGCGCCGACGTCGCCGCCGTCACGTCGATGGGCGGGCACTTCTGCATCAACGAGCTGCTACCGATCTCGCCGCTCCCTCTGGTCCACGGCATTCATGCCGTCGAGGCGGCGATCCGCCGGAGCGGCCTGAAGACGATTGGCGTGCTGGGCACCAGGCTGGTGATGCAGACAAAGCTCTACGGTGCCATCGGATCGGCCGAGCTGGTGGCGCCCGAAGGCTACCTGTTCGACGACGTGGGTGATGCCTACATGACGATGGCCGGGATCGGCCAGGTAACTGACGAGCAGCGCGAAGTTTTCTTTACCGCCGGCCGCTGGCTGGTCCGCGAACGCGGCGCGCAGGCGATCATGTTGGGCGGCACTGACCTGTTCCTCGCCTTCCAGGGCCGCGAAGCGCCCTTCCCGCTGATCGATTGCGCCGACATTCATGTCGACGCCATCTTCGAGAAGTTGAAGGGCTAGGAGTTAATCCAGAGCCGTTCGTTGTAGGCGCCGGCTACCCCGGTATCGATCTGGTTGGCGAGCTCTTCACCCTGTCCCATACGCGGGGCAATGATCTTGCCAAATGAGATGCGGCCAGCCGCGGGCCAGGTCTCGGGCTTCCAGAGGCCCGCGCGCACGATCGAGCGGGCGCAGTGGAAGTAGCAGCGCTTGATCTTCACGCGCGTGGCCAGCAGCGCAGGCTTGCCGAGCGAGGACAACGACGCCACCAGCTCCTGATCGTCGAACACTTCCGCCGTGCCGGAGACGCGCAGGGTCTCGCCGGTCGCGGGAACCAGGCAAATCAGGCCGATCCGGCCATTGTCGATCATGTTGCTGAGGCCGAAGGCCAGGTTGTTGCCGACGCGCTCGGGGATCAGCAGGGTCTGCGGGTCTTCAACGCGGATGAAGCCGGGCTCGTCACCCTTGGGTGAAACCTCGATGGTGCCATCGGACGACGTCGTGCTGATCAGGGCGAACGGGCAGCGCTTCAGAAAATCGATCGACTGATCGTCGAGCGCGTCCAGAATCTTGGCCTTGGTCGTCGGCCGCGGCTCGGGAAGAACGCGGCGCAGGTCGACAATCGAACTCAGCTTGGCCATGAAACACTCCGGTCGCTTGCGTCCAGGGGGACGGGAGCCCTCGTTCCGGCGGGTCCGAGTGGGCGGGAGCCCTATTCTCCTCGCGGGGCGACGGTTGGCAACCGCCGGACGCAAAGCCCTTAGAAGCGTGGGGCCACCTCGCGCATGAAGCGCTCCATCTGCTCCTTCACCATCGCATGGGGCTTCTGGCCGTAGTTGAAATAGAGAATGACCTCGGCGACGCCGGCCGCTTCGACCTTCTTCAGTGTGTCGACGATATGCTGCGGGCTGCCGAACAGGATCGACTTGTCGGTGAGCTTCTCCGGCCGCATGTCGCGCAGGATGTTCACGATGTCGACGAAGTACTTGTAGGTCGGCGGCACCTTTTCGTTCGAGGACGACGGGAAGGCCGCGATCAGGGCGTCCTGGAAATACCGCACCAGTGCTTCCTTGCCGTACTGCTCCTCGGCCGGCGTCGAGGCGATGTGCACGAAGTAGGAGCACATGGCCCGCCGCATCGGCCGCTTGAACTGGTTCTCGCAGGTCTCGCGATAGACTCGCACCGCATCGGCCAGAGAGCCATAGACCATGGCAGCGGCGAACGGCGCGTAGATCACGTTCCAGTCGTTCTTCGCCGCGAGCTCCATCGAAGGCCGCGAGAAACAGGCGACGTAGGGCCGAAGCGGCTTCTGCGCCGGCTTGGGCCTGATCTCGACGTCCTTGAACTGGTAGAACCTGCCGGAGTGGCTCCATTTGCCGGGCTCCGTCCAGGCGCGCCACAGGATCTCGAGCCCTTCGGCGAACAGCTCCGATGAATCCTCGAAGCTCGCCTGGAACGGCTCATATTCCTTGCGGTCATAGCCACGGCCTGCGGCGAAATCGACCCGGCCGCCCGACAGCAGATCGAGCGTCGCCCACTCCTCCGCCACGTGTAGCGGATGGTGCACCGGCAACAGCGTGACCGCCGGTGCAAGGCGCAGCTTCGTGGTGGCGCCGGCCAGCTGAGCCAGCATGGCGAGCGGCGAGGCGTTGACGCCCAGCAGATTGAAATGATGCTCGCCGATCCAGGCCGAATTCAGCCCGACTTTCTCGGCGAACAGCGCCTCGGCGTAGATGTCCTTCAGAAAATCTTCGGCGGACCGTGGATTGTTCGGATAGCGGTTGTCGCTCAGCGTGAAGTAGCCGAATTGCATGGCGCTCCTCCTGCTCTACTGCCTCAGGATAGGCTTGCCTCTATTATTTGCAAATACAAATAATAAATGCCAGCCGAGCGCCGGATGTCATCCCGGGCGGAGCGAGGCACCCTTCTAATTGCCCAAAGGTCCTTCGCCAGCGCTCGGCATGGCACCATGCCGGTCGGTGCGGCAGGACGTCCGAAGACGCCTAGCTGGCAGCCTTGCCGGCTGCCTTGTCCTTGGCTTGGCTGTAGCGCTCGATCTCGGCCTGCACCGCCTTGGCCGACTCCGCGCCGGCCGTCGCGTGCTTGGCGGTGGCATTGTCGTAACTCGCCACGCGAAGCGAATTCGACTGCCGCTGCAAGTGCGGATGGACATAGCGCGCCATCAGTTCGTAGCTGCGCTTCGTCGACTCCCAGTCGGCCCAATTGTGGGCGAGCAACAGCACCGCACCAAAGCCGCCATCTGAGCCCTTCCACAGCCGCTCGAAGTGACGGATGCAGTCGTCCGGGGTACCGATGCAGGCCACGCCGCTGGTGGTCAGGAATTCCACCGGGTCGGTGACGCCGGGCGGAATGATGGGAAAAGTGGCCACGTCGGTGAAATACTTGCAGAAGTCGGCCAGCCCGTAGGCCATGTCGGCACGCGCCTTCTCGCGCGTCTCGGCAACGTGGGCGAAGGTGACGATACGCCACTTCGAACGGTCGGGCGTCTTGCCGGCCTTGGCCGCCGCCTCCTCGTGGATCGACCAGTTGTTGGCATGGGCCTTCAACGCATCGTCCGACGTCCCGCCGATCGACAGCATGCCGATGCCGTGCGTACCCGACGCTACGGCTCCGACCGGCGAGCGCGAGCAGGCTACGGCCATTTCCATGCCAGGCTGCGAATAGGGCATGAGCTGCAAGCGGGCCTCGTTCAGCGTGAACCAGTCGGTCGCGCGGGTGACTGTCTCGCCGCGCATCAGCGGCATGATGCAGTCGAGCGATTCGTTCATGCGCCGGCGCTGGTCCGCGGCCTTCAGGCCGATCTTGTCGGCGTCGTAGATCAAGGCACCCGGCCCGACGCCGAACATCGCCCGGCCGCGCGCCATGTGGTCGAGCTGCATCATGCGCGAGGCAAGCGTGAAGGGATGATGGTAGGGCAGCGATACCACGCCGGTGCCGAGGCGAATGTTGCGCGTACGCTGAGCCGCGGCGGCAAGAAACATCTCGGGGCACGCGATGATCTCGAAGCCGCCCGAGTGGTGCTCGCCGATCCAGGCCTCGTGGTAGTTCAACCGGGCGAGATACTCGACCAATTCCATGTCGCGCTCGATGGCCAGCGTGGGGTTCTCGCCCAGCGCATGAAACGGCGCGCGGAAGATGCCAGTGCGCAAATCACGGTCTTGTTGGCTCATGGACCT
>CAYZQZ010000308.1:0-5387 GCA_964480235.1 uncultured Reyranella sp.
GCGCTACGATGCCAGCATCGAGTACCGGTCGCGCGGGTCGGTCTGCAGCATGTATTCCTCGGAGCAGTTCTTCTCGTAGTCGGTCGACGCCTCGAACACGACCGAGACGCCCTTGCGGATCTCGTAGGGGATGGCACGGCCGTCCTTCTCGAGCGACGAGGCGACCTCGACCTGGCCCTTGTGATGGAGCTGGCCGCCTTCGGAGATCGGCCGCATCACGAACGGCAAATCCTCCACCGAGCAGGGCGGGAAGGCGAGGCCGTCCGGCGCCGGCGTGAGGCCGGTGGCATTGGATACCGCCGTGCTCTCGATCGCGGGCTTGGAGCCGTCGAGGAAGGAATTGAACATCTTGGGATTGAGCCCGCCGCGCTTGGCCTGCTCCTCGTTGAGACCCCAGTACTTCCAGACTGTCTCCGGCGTCGACTGTGCGAAGTGCGGCAGCCACTTGTGGCCGCGGCCCGCCGCCGTGACGGTGAAGCCCGATGTGCGTGCCCAGTCGACCAGCTCGCAGATCAGCGCCGGCTGGTCGCCATAGGCGAGGGAGTAGATGACGCCGGCCTCGGCGGCGCGCCTGGCGAGCAGCGGGCCGCAGAAGGCGTCGGCCTCGACCGTCACCATGACCACGCTCTTGCCGTTGCGGAAGGCTTCCAGCGCATGCTCGACCGCCGCGATCGGATCGCCGGTCGATTCGACCACCACGTCGATCTCCGGATGCGAAACCAGCGCGCGCCAGTCGTCGGTCAGGAAGGTGTTGCCGTGCTTCTTCGCCTCGGCGAACGAGGAAGCGCCGGTCACCTCGGGCTTCCAGCCGAGACGCGCCAGATTCTCCCTGGCGCGCGCGGGCGACAGGTCGGCGATGCCGAGCAGATGGATACCCGGGGTGGTCGGGATCTGGCTGAGATACATGGCGCCGAACTTGCCGGCGCCGATCAGGCCGATGCGCAGCGGCCTGGCTTGGGCCGCGCGCTCGAGAAGCATGCGATGGAGATTCATTCTTTCCTCCCGTATTTATTCCGCGGCGGCTTTGCGGCTTGTATCCTTGCGGTGGGCGGCGCGCAGCACGGCGTCGTCTTCCCAGGCGTCGACCGGCGTGAAATCGCGATGGGCGATATAGGCTGGCCGCTTGTGGCGCGTGATGGCGTTCTGCACCGAATTGTAGGTCACATAGATGATCTGACGGTCCCACGGCGACATGTTGGGCGGGCTGCCGTGGACCAAGGTGCCGTGGAAGAAGATCGCCGAACCCGGGCCACCCTTGGGCGCCACGATGCCGCCCTGCTTGACCAGCCGGGCGATGACGTCGTTGTCGATCACCCACAGCGGATAGGACGTCGTGGTGAGATCGTGCTTGGCCTCGATCGCGCCCTTCTTGTGGCTCTTCGGGATGAAATAGAGCGGTCCGTTGAACTCGTTCACCTCGTCGACGAACACCGCGAGGTTCATGGCACGCGCCTCGGGCATGCCGTCGTCGGCCTTCCAGGTGCCGTAGTCCTGATGCCACTGCCAGACGTCGCCGTCGAACGCGGCCTTTCCGTTGATCTTGAACTGGTGGATGTAGGTCTTGTCCTTGAGGAGCTGCTCGGCCGGTTCGACGAAGCGCGGATGATGGACCAGCGCCTCGAACACGGGATGATAGGTATGGACGGCGAAGGCGGTACGCACGACGTCGCCGGTCTTCTCGCGCACGTTCTCCTCGCGGCGCTGGGCAAACACTTCGGGGATCGAGCCCTTCAGGATCGCCGTTTCCTCGGGCGAGAAATAATTCGGGAAGAACAGGTAGCCTTCTTCGTCGAACTGACGGAGCTGCTCTGCCGTGAGCTTCATGGGATTCCTCCTTCTTTCTTTCTTGATCGGGCGTCAGGCGGCGCGCGAGATGAAGACGCGCAGCCGTCCGGTGAGAATGTCCGCCATCTGGACGGAGTGGTCGCGCGCCAGTGCCTCGGCTTCGGCCGTCTGGCCGGCCTCGATGGCGCGCAGGATGCCTTCGTGCTCGTCCCAGACGTTGATGCGCAGATCGTCCTCGCTGAGCGCCGCCGCCATGACCCGGCGCAGGTGCTGCCAGTGCGGTTGCGCGGTCTCGCCGATCAGCGGGTTGCCCGAGGCTTCGTAGATGAAGAGATGAAAATCGATGTCGGCTTCGATCACCGACGGGACGTGCCCGCTCGCCGCGGCGCGCCGCCCGACATCGAGCAGCAGGCGGCCGCGATGCATCAGTTCGGGCGAGGCCCGGCCGGCGGCGAGGCGCGCGGCGGCGCCATCGAGCGCGCCGCGCACGACATAGAGATTGTGCGCCTTCTCGACATCGAGCGGCGCGACGCACACGCCCTTGCGGCCGGTCTCGACCAGGAAGCCCTCGCGGCGCAGCAGCATCATGGCCTGCAGCACCGGCTGGCGGCTGACCCCGAACTTCTGGGCGAGCTCCTCCTGGGTGATGCGGGCGCCGGCCTTCAGTTCGCCGGAACAGATGGCATCGAGCACGGAATCGTGGATGCGTTCGCTGAGGTCGGGTTCGGGGAGGATGGGGCGCATGGCGGTCTGTATACAGAACACAGCGCCGCCAGAGTCAACGGCTTAGCGGAGGCGCCACCGGCGGCTCAGGGCAGCTTCAGGCCCTTTTCCTTCATGATCTGCAGGCCGCGCTCGGGATAATCGGTGATCATCCCGTCCACCTTCAGGTCGATGACCATGTTCATGTCGACGACCTCGTCGACGGTCCACGGGATCACCTTCAGGCCGAGCTGATGGGCGTGGGCGACGTTTGCCGGGGTCAGGTTCGTCCAGGCCGGCGACCAGGTCGAACACCCCGCCGCCTTGACCTGCTCCTGCAGGGTGCCGCCTGGCGTGACGTCGAACCCGGCCAGCCAGAGCGAAGGCTTGGGGCCGATCGTGCTGAGACGCCGGGTCTCCATGGTCAGGCACACGGTCTCGATCTCGGGGGCGATCTTCTTGACCTCCACCAGGCTGCGCCAGTCAAAGGACTGGATCGACGTGTTCTTCTCCATGCCGGCCTTGCGCACTTCGTCGATCACGAGCTTGACGAATTCCGGTGGCGTTACGGTCTCGTCCGGCCGGGTCGGATCGATCTTGGTCTCGAGATTGTAGCGCCGGTCCTTGCCGCCCAGCGCATAGAGTTCGGCCAGGGTCGGAAAGCGCTCGCCGTCGACCGCCTTCTGCTCGGGCAGGCGCCTGCCGTACTTGGTCTCGGGGTTGAGGCGGCCGATATCGAAGCGCTTGAGCTCGTCGAGCGTGAGCCCGATCAGCCGTGGTCCCGGCGGCTCGATCCATTTGCCGTCGGTGTCGCGCACGAGATCGGGGTTCAGCCGCGTGTCGTGACTCAGCACCACCACACCGTCGCCGGTGATGCCGAGATCGCCTTCCAGGGTGATCGGCCCGAGCGCCATGGTCTGGCGGAATGCCGCCAGCGTGTTCTCCGGCGCGACGCCCCGGCCGCCGCGATGCGCCTGCAGGTCGAACGAAACAGCCGTGCCCGCGCTCAACGCCCAGAGGGCGCAAGCGATGGACGCCAGCCGAATTGTCCGCAACGACATGCCTCCGCCTCCTTGCCGCAGGGTGGAGTTTAGTCATGATTGTCGCCTAACGGGAGGAAAACCATGAACGCAGCAGAGCTGTTGAAATCCTTTTGCACCGCCGTGGAACGGCGCGACGGCAAGGGTTTTGCCGCCCTGTTCACCGAGGAAGGCGTCTATCACGACGTGTTTTTCGGGGCCTTCAAGGGCCGTGGAAAGATCGCGGAAATGATCGACGACTGGTTCTACCGGACCGCCCGGGACTTCCGGTGGGAGATGTTCCGGCCGGTGACCGACGGCACCATGCTCTACGCCTATTACACGTTCAGCTATATCTCGACCCTGCCCGAGGCCAAGGGAAAGCGGGTTGGCTTCGACGGCGTGTCGATCATGCGGCTGGAGAACGGCAAGATCGCCGAATACCGCGAGGTGGCAAACTCCTCGATCGGCCTGCTCGAGATCGGCTTCGCACCGGAGCGCGTCGCCAAGATCCTGGGTCGCGAGGCCGCGCACATCAAAGCGCGGCCGGAATGGCAACGCCACAAGGATTGATCAGGCTCTACCGTTGTAGGCGCGGCTGCCGCTGTCGCGCAGCCACAGCCTGACCAGCAGGCGCTTGCGCTCGGCTTCGGGCCAGTCACGGAACCCCGTGCGCTTGTGGCCGAGCGCGCGATTGTCGATCAGCTGCATCTGCCCCGGCTCGAAATGGAAGCGCGCCGCGATTCCGGGCTCGTTGAGGATCGACTCGAAGGCCTCCAGGGCGGCCACGCCTTCATTGTCGAGCGGTACGCCCGCGATCTTGTGGCCATTAGTGACCTGGTAGCGCGACAGGCGGGCGATCAGCCTGTCGCCGTGCCGTTCGAACATCGGATGGTGGGTGGTCATCACGTCGTCCGGCGCATGCTCGCGCTGACGGTCGAAATAGAACGGCTTGAACAGCCGGTCGAGCAGTTCGGGATGACGCCGGCGCATCTCCTCGTGGGCGGTGGCAAAGCTCACGATGCCGCTCACCCCGCCTTCCATGGCAGTCCGCACGCAGAGCAGGCCGACATAGTGCGGCGGCTCGTTGTTGTAGCTGTTGTCGGTATGGAAGTTCTGCTCGTAGTTGGTGACGTCCGGCCGTACGCCGTTGCCCGGTGGCCTGCCGAGATCGGTGACGTCGTAGATCGAGGTGCCGTCCCATTTCTGGGCCACGGGCCGCGCCACCAGCGAGGCGAGCAGCCACCAGGTCGCCCGTGTGCTCGCGAGTGACCAGCGCTCGACCGGCAGGCGGTCGACGATGGCGAAACCGATGTCGTCGTCGATCCGGGCCTTCACCGCGCGCATGAAAGCCCGCGATTCGTCGAGCTCGAAGTCTTCCGGCCGCAGCACCAGCAGCGGCAGGGGATCGCGGTCGAGCGACCGGGCGACCGCCTCGAGCTCGCGCAACACTCCGGCAGGCAACACGATCTTCCCGGCATCCGCCGGAAGCGTGTCGCCGCGCCAGAGCAGGCGGTCGCTCATCTCAATCGCGCAGCAGCTCGTTGATCGAGGTCTTCGACCGCGTGCGCTCGTCGACCGTCTTCACGATCACCGCGCAGTAGGTCGAGGGCCGGTCCGGGCCGCCGCCGATGTTGCCCGGCACGACCACCGAATAGGGCGGCACTTTGCCGACATGGATCTGGCCGGTCGCACGATCGACCACCTTGGTGGTCGCCGAGATGAACACGCCCATCGACACCACCGCGCCGGTGCCGACGATCACGCCTTCGACCACTTCGGAGCGCGCGCCGATGAAGCAGTTGTCCTCGATGATCACCGGGTTGGCCTGCAGCGGCTCGAGCACGCCGCCGATGCCGACGCCGCCCGAGAGATGGCAGT
>CAYZQZ010000309.1:0-5309 GCA_964480235.1 uncultured Reyranella sp.
CGTCGGTAAAGCCGAAATATGCCTTTCCGACGGGCGCCAGCTCGCGTTTGTCCCCATCGTCCGAAGGGACAAGGCGCCAGCAGCCGAAAGTGAAGTCTGAATAGAAGGAACTGCGCTTGCCGTGACCGCGTTGGGCGTACATCAGCACGCAGTCGGCCAGCATCGGGTCGCGCTTCCACTTGAACCACGGCCCCTTGGGGCGCCCGGCGACGTAAGGGCTGTCGGCCCGCTTCAGCATCAGGCCTTCGATACCGTCCTCGCGCATGCTCTCACGCAAGCCCGCCAGCTGCGTCCAGTCGGTGAAAGCGACGAGGGGAGAGACGTCGAAACGCGGCCGCGGCTTTTCGGCCAGCCAGCTTTCCAGCCGGGCGCGGCGTTCGTCGAAGGGCAGCGAGCGGAGATCCTCGCTGCCGATCCACAGGACGTCGTAGAGGCGCACATGGGCAGGGTGATCGTTCAGCATCCTGGCCGTCACGGTCTTGCGATTGAGCCGCTGCTGGAGCTCGTTGAACGGCGCGATGGCCTGGTTGCGGCGCACCAGCAGTTCGCCGTCGAATACACCCTCGAAATCGATCGCCTCGACGATATCGGGAAAGGCCGGGGACACGTCTTCGCCAGCGCGGCTGTAAAGACGCCTGATGCCTGCGGACGACGCCACCTGCACGCGGATGCCGTCCCACTTCCACTCGGCGCGGAACTGCGCCGGGGCGAAGGTCTCGAGTTCGGCGCGCTCGATCGGATTGGCGAGCATGACGGGCAGGAAGGCGCCACCGAGATTGCTGCGGGGTTTGGGACCATCGGCGGTCAACCAGTCGAACAACGGACGATAGGGCGCGCCGAGACCGTGCCAGATCTCTTCGACCTCCTCGACGGGCCGGTTGCCGATGCCGGCGGCGGCCTGCTTGGCGAGCCGCGCCGAGACGCCGACCCGGAGTGCGCCGGTCAGGAGTTTCAGCAGCGCCCAGCGGCCAGTGGCGTCGAGCGAATCGAGCCAGCGCTTCAGGATGGCCGGCGTCTGCACCCTGGTGGCGCGCTGCAGGGTTTCGACGACGTCGCCGAGGCTGGGCGGAGGGCCTGCGTCGGGCGCTGCTTCCCAGATCAGCGCGAGCGTCTCGGCAAGGTCGCCGACATAGTCGTAGGACAGATGAAAGAGTTCGTGCCCGATCCGGTCCTCGCCGAAGCTGCGCAGCAGGGCGGGCTTGGCCGCCGGGAAGTCGAGGCCGCCGGTCAGTGTTGCGAGAGCCCAGCCACGGTCAGGGTCGGGCGTCTCGCGCAAATAGGCTTCGATCAGGCGGAGCTTGGCGTTGCGCGCCGGCTGGAAGGAGAGGGCGTCGAGCAACCGGGCGAAGGCCTGCACTACTCGCCTTCCTCGTCGCGGCCGGCAAGATGCAGGGCCTCGGCGTCGATGCCGATCGAGCGCGCGTAGTGCACCAACGCCTCCTCGCGGCCGTGCGTGACCCAGACCTTGCCGGCGCCGACATCCTTCAGTGTCTGCGTCAGCTCGGCCCAGTCGGCATGGTCGGAGATCACCAACGGGAGCTCCGCGCCGCGCTGGCGGGCCCGCGCCCGAACGCCCATCCAGCCCGAGGCGACCGCGACGATCGGGTCGGCGAAGCGGCGGGACCAGCGGTCGGAGAGCGCCGAGGGAGGGCAGAGCACGATCGCGCCCCTGAAGGTTTCCAGGATTGCATCCGACACCAGGGCGGTCTCGCCGAGGTCGACGCCCTGTTGCTGGTAGAGCGCGCACAGCGGGGCCAACGCGCCATGCAGCCAGATCCGTCCGTCGTGGCCGGCCGCACGCAGCAGCTTGATCATCCGCTGGCACTTGCCCAGCGCATAGACGCCCACCATGTGCGTGCGCTCGGGGAAGGTCTTCAGCGAGCGCAGGAGCTTGTCGATCTCGCCCGCATCGGACGGGTGGTGAAAGACCGGCAAGGCAAAGGTCGCCTCGGTGATGAAGACGTCGCACGGTACCGGCTGGAAGGGTGGGCAGGTTGCGTCGGGCCGGCGCTTGTAGTCGCCGGAGACGACGATGCGCTGGCTCTTGAATTCCAGCACGACCTGCGCGGAACCCAGGATGTGGCCGGCGGGCGCCAGGCTCACCTCGACGTCGCCGATGCGGACCTTGTCCCCAAATGCCAGGGGTTGCTGCGTCGTGTCGGGCATAGCCTGGAAGCGGGTCCGCATGATCGCCAGAGTCTCGGGCGTGGCGAGGGCGGCGCGGTGGCCGGGCCGTGCGTGATCGCCATGGCCATGGGTGATCACGGCACGCTTCACCGCCACGGCCGGGTCGACATAGAAGTCGCCGGGTTCACAATAGAGGCCACGCGGCGTCGGGTAGAGCCACGAGCGGGGATTGAGGGTGTCGGTCGTCATCGAGCGCGAGACATCATACAAGGTGGAGATGGGTCTTCCTGACCTGTTTACACGCTGGTTCGTCGGCCGTGGCTGGGTGCCGCGACGTCACCAGCTTGCCCTGATCGAACTGGCAAAAAGCGGCAGGAGTGCGCTGCTGATCGCGCCGACCGGCGGCGGCAAGACCCTGGCCGGATTCCTGCCGTCGCTGATCGAGCTCACCGAGCGGCGTCAGGCGGGTAGGGACCTGGCCTTCGCCAAGGGCAAGGGTGAACTCCATACGCTCTACATCTCGCCCCTCAAGGCGCTGGCGACCGATATCCGACGCAATCTGGAACTGCCGATCGCCGAGATGCAGCTGCCGGTGCGTGCGGAAAGTCGGACCGGCGACACGCCGCAAAGTCGTCGCCTGCGCCAGCGCGAGCGCCCGCCCGACCTGCTGATGACCACGCCGGAGTCGCTGGCGCTGCTGCTGAGCTATCCCGACGCTGAGAAGTTCTTTGCCAGCCTGCGCTGCGTCGTGGTCGACGAGTTGCACTCCTTCGCCACGACCAAACGCGGCCATCATCTGGCTCTGTGCCTGGCGCGGCTGGCGGCCCTGTCGCCGCAGACGCGCTTCGTCGGCCTGTCGGCCACCGTCGCCGATCCGCCGGGGCTGGCGGACTACCTGCGGCTCCGCGACCACGAGACGGTGGAAATCGTCCATGGCGAACCGGGGGCGCCGCCCAAGGTGACGATCGTGGATACCCAGGAGCGGCTACCGTGGGGCGGACATATGGGCCACCACGCGGTCCCCGAGGTCTACAACATCGTCCGCCAGCACAGGACCTCGATCGTGTTCGTCAACACGCGCGCCCAGGCCGAGCTGGTGTTCGATCACCTGTGGCGCATCAACGACGAAAATCTCGCGATCGGCCTGCATCACGGCTCGCTGGCCGTCGAACAGCGGCGCAAGGTCGAGGCGGCGATGGCTGCCGGCAAGCTGCGCGCCGTGGTCGCGACCTCTTCGCTCGATCTTGGCATCGACTGGGGCGATGTCGACGTGGTGATCCAGATGGGCGCGCCGAAGGGTGTCAGCCGCCTGATGCAGCGTATTGGTCGCGCCAACCATCGGCTTGAGGAGCCGAGCCGCGCCATGATCGCGCCGGCCAATCGTTTCGAGGTCCTGGAATCGCTGGCAGCCCTCGAAGCAATCGAGGCGCGCGAACTCGACGGCGATCCGCCGCGGCCGGCCTGCCTCGACGTGCTCGCCCAGCATATCGTCGGCACGGCGTGTGCCCAGCCGATCGACCGCGAGGCATTTTTCCACGAGGTCCGCCGCGCGCAGCCCTATCGCGATCTGCCGCGGCAGGATTTCGACGACACGTTCGACTTCGTGGCGACCGGCGGTTACGCGCTGGCTGCTTACGAGCGCTGGCACCGGTTGAGGCAGCTGCCCGACGGACGCTGGATGCTGAGTTCGCCTCTGGTCGCGCGGCAGTTCCGCATGAATGTCGGCACCATCGTCGAACTGCCGCTGATCAAGGTGCGACTAAGGCGCGGCCCGATTCTCGGCGAGGTCGAGGAGGCTTTCGTCCAGGGGCTGGTGCCAGGCGATACGTTCGTCTTTGCCGGGCGCCTTCTGCGCTTCGAGGGCGTCAAGGAACTGGTGGCGCAATGCTCACCGGCGACCGGTGGCGGCGATCCCAAGATCCCGGCCTATGGCGGCGGTCGCCTGCCGCTCTCGACGTTCTTGGCCGAGCGGGTGCGTGGCATCCTGCAGGATCCCTCGCGCCATCCCGGGCTGCCGCCCGAAGTGCGGCAATGGCTCGACATCCAGCGCTGGCGATCGGCGCTGCCCAACCAGCACAGCCTGCTGGTCGAAGGGTTCCCGCGCGGCTCCAAGCAATTCGTCGTTGCCTACTGCTTCGAAGGACGGAACGCGCACCAGACGCTCGGCATGCTGCTGACGCGAAGGATGGAACGCATGGGGCTGAAGCCGCTGGGCTTCGTCGCCACCGACTATGTCTTGGGTATCTGGGGCCTGCGGCCGCCGACCAGGGTGCAGCTCGACCAGCTGTTCGACGAGGACATGCTGGGGGACGACCTGGAGGCCTGGATGGACGAGAGCACGATGTTGCGGCGCTCGTTCCGCAATGTCGCGGTGATCGCCGGCCTTATCGAGCGGCGCTTTCCGGGCGAGGAGAAGTCGCGTCGGCAAGTCACCTTCAGCTCGGACTTGATCTACGACGCCCTTCGCAAGCACGAACCCAACCACATCCTGCTGCGTGCCACGCGCCAGGACGCGGCGCACCAATTGGCCGATATCAAGAGGCTGGGCGACTTGTTGCGTCGGGCCAAGGGCCGCATCGAGTATCGCCGGCTCGATCGCATCTCGCCGCTCGCCGTGCCGGTGCTGCTCGAGATCGGCAGGGAGCGGGTACTCGACGGCACCGCCGAGGACGAGTTGCTCGATATCGCCGCGCAGGAGCTGATCGACGAGGCGACGCGGCTCGCTTAGGCTCCCGACCAAACGGGGGAAGCATGAGCATTCAGCGTGGTCTGGAAAAGTCGGTCGAGTCGGGTGCGGTGCATGGCGTGATCGCAGCCGCCGCCACGGACAAGGGCGTGATTTTCGAGGGCGCCGCGGGCGGCCTGAAGCTGGACAGTGTGATCTGGATCGCCTCGATGACCAAGGCGATCACCGGCGCTGCGGTCATGCAGCTCGTGGAGCAAGGCAAGCTCTCGCTCGATGCGCCGGCGGCCGATGTGGTGCCGGAGATCGCCAGGAAGGAAGTGCTGGTCAGTGTCGGCGACGACGGCACGGTCAAGACGCGCCCGGCCAAACGACCGATCACCCTGCGGCATTTGCTCACCCACACCTCGGGGATGGGCTACGACACCTGGGACGGCGAGATGTTCCGCTACGTCCAGGCCAAGGGGCCGTTCAAGCCGGCGACGATGGAAGCCCTGTC
>CAYZQZ010000310.1:0-5297 GCA_964480235.1 uncultured Reyranella sp.
GCGGCCTTCAGCATCGCGCGGCCGCCGCTGGCATGGATGGTGATGAAGGTCGGCGCCAGCTCGACCACGGCGCGGATGCCGCCCGCCACGGTGTTGGGAATGTCGTGCAGCTTGAGGTCGAGGAAGAAGCCCACGCCTGTCGCCCGCACGGGTGCCGGAAAGGCATAACGGATGCCCGGCGCGCCGTGCGCGAGGAAGAACTCCAGCCCCAGCTTGATGCCGCCGACCGCCGGCCTGGGCGCTCCGCCGATGGACTGAATCAGCCTGGCCGCCCCTTCCAGGTCGGTCGTATCGATGCCGCAATAAACGGGATTGGCGCGGGTCGTCATGGCGGGCGCAACCTAGAGCGGCTTCCACTCAAAGTGAACCGCTAACGGTTCACTTTGAGTGGAAACGCATTGTTTCCGCCGCGACATCAGCAGACGCTATCCACTCAGCTTGATCCAAGCCGAGTGGATAGCGTTCTAATGGTCACGTTCCGCCGCAGCAATCAGGAACTGCGCACCCGGCGCACGGCATCCTTCCAGCCGGCATAGCGGTGGTCCCGCGAGGCCGCTCCTTCGGTGGGCGTGAAGGCCCGATCCAGGGCCCAGGTTGCCGACAGGGCGTCCAGAGAGGGCCAAAGGCCCGCCGTCAGGCCGGCCAGGAAGGCCGCACCAAGAGCCGTGGTTTCCGTCACCTTCGGCCGCTCGACCGGGGCGCCGACCGTGTCGGCAAGGCGCTGCATCAACGGGTCGTTCACGACCATTCCGCCATCGACCCGCAGTTCGTCGATCTGCGCGCCATCGGCGCGCATCGCCTCGACCAGGTCGCGGGTCTGGTAGCAGACCGAATCGAGGGTCGCGGCGGCGATCTCGGCCGGGCCGGAATCGCGTGTCAGACCGAGAATGGCGGCACGAGCCTCGGCATCCCAATAGGGCGCACCCAGGCCGACGAAGGCCGGCACCACGTAGACGCCGTGGTCGGGATTGGCCTTGTTGGCCAATTCCTCGACATCGGACGACTTGGCGATCAACCTCAGGCCGTCGCGCAACCATTGCACCGCGGCGCCGGCGATGAAGATGCTGCCCTCCAGCGCATAGGTACGCTGGCCGTTCAGCTGATAGGCAATGGTGCTGAGCAACCGGCTCCGCGAGTGCATGGCGAGCGAGCCGGTGTTGAGCAGGGCAAAACAACCCGTGCCGTAGGTCGCCTTGACCATGCCCGGCTTGACGCATGCCTGCCCGATCGTCGCCGCCTGCTGGTCGCCGGCCATGCCGAGCACCGGCACTGGCGCGCCGAGGACATCGGCCGTGGTCATGCCGAACTCACCCGCGCAATCGACGACCTTGGGCAGCAGCGATCCCGGCACGCCGATCAGCCTCTGCAAGTCGGCGTCCCAGGTGCCGCGTCGTATGTCCAGCAGCATGGTTCGGCTGGCATTGGTCGCGTCGCTCGCATGGACCTTGCCGCCGGTCAGTCGCCACAGCAGGAAACACTCGATCGTGCCGGCCGCCAGCGCACCCTTGTCTGCCGCCGCCCGCGCGCCCGCAACGTTATCGAGAATCCACGCAATCTTGGTGCCCGAGAAGTACGGATCGAGCAGCAGGCCCGTGCGTTCGCTCACCATCACCTCGTGCCGGCCGCGTTTCAGCTCGGCGCAATGCTCCGCCGTGCGACGGTCCTGCCACACGATGGCGTTGTGCACCGGCTTGCCGGTGGTGCGATCCCAGACGACCGTAGTCTCGCGCTGGTTGGTGATGCCGACGCCGGCCAGAGCATCCGCGCCGAGTACGGCCCTGGCCAAAGCACCACGGCACACCTCGACCGTGGCCCGCCAGATTTCCTCCGGATCGTGCTCGACCCAGCCCGGCTTCGGGAATATCTGCGGCAGTTCCTTCTGGGCGGAGGCGACGGGACGACCATCGGCATCGAAGACGATGGCGCGCGTGCTGGTCGTGCCTTGATCGATGGCGAGGACGTGTTTGGGAGCCATACGCGCGATTAGACCTCAGGCCGGCATTTTTGTCTTTTCTGAACTGAGCGGGCTCTCGCGCTTGATTACAAGCGCTGCCGCCCGCCCGCGCCTTCGCTTCGTTGCAGGCGCGTCAGTGTGCTCGATCGATCGCGAAGTCGACGGCCTCGAGGAGCGCCGCCTTGAGCGGACTGTCGCGGAACAGGCCGAGCGCATCGCGTGCCATGGCGCCGTAGTGGCGCGCGCGCTCGAACGTGTCGGCAACGGCGTTGTGACGCTCCATCAGCGTCTTGGCCTGCTCCAGGTCGCCGTCCTTCTGATCGAGCGCCTGGATGGTGCGCTTCCAGAAATCGCGGTCGACCGCGCCACCGCGCAGGAAGGCCAGGATTACCGGCAGGGTAATCTTGCCCTCGCGGAAATCGTCACCCACCGTCTTGCCGAGCTTGGCCTCGCGGCCGGCATAATCGAGTGCGTCGTCGACCAGCTGGAAGGCGATGCCGAGATTCATGCCGAAGCTCTCGAGCGCGACCCGCTCGGGACCGTTGCGGCCCGCGACCATGGCGCCGACCTCGGCCGCGGCAGCGAACAGCCTGGCGGTCTTGGCCTTGATGACCTCTAGATAGGTCGCTTCCGGCGTGGAGATGTCGCGCTGCGTGACGAGCTGAAGCACCTCGCCCTCGGCTATGGTCGAGGAAGCGCGGCTCAGGACATCGAGAACGTCGAGCGAACCGACATCGACCATCAGCTCGAAAGAGCGGGTGAACAGAAAGTCGCCGACCAGCACTGAAGCCTTGTCGCCCCACAGCGAGTTGGCGGTCGGCTTGCCGCGACGCAGCGCACTGACATCGACCACATCGTCGTGCAGCAGGGTCGCGGAATGGATGAATTCAACGCAGGTCGCCAGCTTGACGTGACGATCGTCGTCGCCTGCGTAGCCGCACAGCCGGGCCGCGGCCACGGTGAGCAGCGGCCGCATGCGCTTGCCGCCGGCGCCGACAAGGTGATTGGCGAGCTCGGGGATCAGCGCCACCGGGGAACGCATACGCGCCAGGATCTCGCGGTCGACACGAACCATATCGTCCGCGCACAGCGCCAGCAGAGGATCGAGACTGGGGCCCTTGCGCTTGCCTTCGAGGGAGACGACGGTGGCCATGCCTAAAAATAATCTCCTGACGAACCCGGTTACAGCGACATGATGTCGTGAGATGTCGACCCAGAACGACAAAATCCCTAGCACGGAAATGGCCGTGACCGAAGACGCGCTGATGGGCGGCCGTGTCCGGCTGTTGCAGCCAAAGCACGGTTATCGTGTCGCAGTCGATGCCGTTCTGCTGGCGGCTGCCGTGGATGCGCGACCGGGGGAGAAAATCCTCGATCTGGGGGCCGGTGTGGGCTCTGTAGGCCTTTGTCTTGCGGCCCGGGTGCCCGACTGCCGGATCGTCGGAATCGAGCTGCAGGACACCCTGGTTGCGCTGGCAGAGCGCAATGCCGCCCTCAATCGCCTGTCCGATCGGGTGCGGACGCTTGGTCACGATCTGGCCCGCCCTCTGCCCGTTGATCTTGGTTTGTTCGAGCACGTGGCGGCCAATCCGCCCTACCTGCCCGCCGCCGTGGCCGATCCTTCGCCCGACCCGATCAAGGCGCTGGCGACCGTGGAATCGAGCGCGGGCCTCGAACGCTGGCTCGACGTCGCGACCTCGATGGCAACTGCGACCGTCACCCTGGTCCATCGTAGCGACCGGCTGGAGGAGATCGTGGGCGGCCTCGGTCGCCGCGGCTGGACAGACCTTGCGATCCTGCCGCTGACGCCGGTTCGTCGCGTGCTCGTGCGCGCCCGGCGCGGCACCGCCGCACAGCGCCGCGAGGCGCCACCCTTCGTGCTGCATCGGCCCGAAGGTGGCTACACCATGGCGGCCGAAGCCGTGTTGCGCCACGCCGCACCGCTTGCCTTCTAGAGGCCACGCCGCGACAGTGCGCGCCATGTTCAGCTGGATCAGAGATCGTTTGCGGCGCGGGCCGGTCGTACCAGTGGTTCGCCTCACCGGCGTGATCGCCGCGGGAGGCCTGCTCGGCAGCCGCGGCCTGTCGATCGAGAATGCCGCGCCACTGCTGCGCCGCGCCTTCGGCCACCGGGGCGTCAAGGCGGTCGCGCTGTCGATCAATTCACCCGGCGGCTCTCCTGTACAGTCGGCGCTGATCGCCCAGCGCATCCGCCTGCTGGCCACCGAGAAGAACCTGCCGGTGATCGCCTTCGTCGAGGATGTCGCCGCCTCGGGCGGCTACTGGCTCGCCTGCGCTGCCGACGAGATCGTCGCCGACCCTTCCTCGATCGTCGGCTCGATCGGAGTCATTTCCTCGGGTTTCGGCTTTCAGGACCTCCTGGCACGCCTCGGTGTCGAACGCCGGGTGCACACGTCGGGCGAGCGAAAGTCGATGCTCGATCCCTTCCGGCCCGAACGCGACGAGGATGTCGTACGGCTGAAAGCGCTGCAGGCCGAGATTCACGACGGCTTCAAGGATTGGGTGCGCCAGCGCCGCGGCGGCAAGCTCAAGGCCGACGAAGCGATGCTGTTTTCAGGCGAGTTCTGGACCGGCCGACGCGGCCTCGATCTCGGCCTGGTCGATTCGCTCGGCGAGCTCCGGGGCGTCCTGCAGGCGCGTTTCGGCGCCAAGGTTCATCTGCCGCTGGTCGCGCCGCGACGGAGCATGATGCAGCGTCTCGGACTGGGCGCACGGTTCGAGGAAATCGGCCCATCGACCCTGGCCGCGATCGAAGAGCGCCAGCATTGGCAACGTTTTGGATTGTAGGAACCCGCGATGAATCTGATCGAGCCCGTGAAGCCCGAGGATCTGGCCGCCGTACGTGCCTGGTTCGACACCCTCAGCCGTCACTGCCGCACCGTCGACTACGAGGGCGCGCGACCGATCTTCGCCGATGACATGATCGCCTTCGGAACCTTCACCGACTTCATGCACGGTCGCGAACTCGCCGAGCAGAAGCAGTGGCGCAATGTCTGGGGCACGATCCGCAACTTCCGCTACGAACTCGACAAGATCGAGGCGATCGTTTCGGCCGACCGCTTGACCGCGGTCGGCATGGGCGTGTGGCAGTCCGATGGCTTCTACCCCAACGGCGACCGCTTCGACCGCCCGGGCCGCACCACGGTGGTGCTCGCCCGCAAGAAAGTGGGCGATGTCTTCGTCGCCACGCATACGCACATGTCCCTGTTCCGCGGCACGCCAGATCGCAGCTTCGGCAATTTCAGCTCCTGATCGTTCACCCGGCGAACCGCAGCACCAGGAACAGGAAGGCCGCGAAAAGCACCGAGCCCAGCATCACGCA
>CAYZQZ010000311.1:0-5297 GCA_964480235.1 uncultured Reyranella sp.
GGCGGCCCTCGCCAAGGCGACGCAATATGCCAAGGAGAGGATCGTGTCCGGCCGGCCGATCGGCAAGAACCAGGCGATCCAGCATCCGCTGGCCGAGAGCTGGATGCAGCTCGAGGCGGCCAACCTGCTGACCTTCAAGGCGGCCTGGCTCTACGACCACGGCAAGGAGTGCGGCGCGGAGGCCAACTCCGCCAAGTATCTCGGCGCCCGCTCGGCCTACGATGCCTGCGAGCGCGCGATCCTGACCCATGGCGGCTACGGCTACGCCAAGGAGTTCCATGTCGAGCGCTTCCTGCGCGAGGTCATGATCGCCCGCATCGCGCCGGTCAGCGAACAGCTGGTCCTGTGCTACGTCGCCGAGCGGGTGCTCGGCCTGCCCAAGAGCTACTGAACCTCGATGGAGCCCCTGCCCGCGTCCGTCCTGCCCGCGGGTGTGCGCTCGCGCATCCTGCCGGGCATCAACGGCCTCGACGTACATGTGCTCGAGGCGGGCTTCGAGACTCCGGGCCGGCCGGCGGTGCTGCTGCTGCACGGTTTTCCCGAACTGGCCTACAGCTGGCGCAAGGTGCTGCCGGCGCTGGCGGCCGCGGGCTATCACGCCTTCGCGCCCGACCAGCGCGGCTATGGCCGCACCACCGGCTGGGATGCCTCGTATGACGGCGACCTCGCACCCTTCCGCTTCACCAATCTCGCGCGCGACGCGCTGGGCGTGGTCGACGCGCTGGGCCATCGCTCGGTGAAGGCGATCGTCGGCCACGATTTCGGTGCCTCAGTCACCGCCTACGCCGCGCTGATGCGGCCCGACATCTTCAAGGCGATGGTGTTGATGAGTTCGCCGCAGACCGGCGCACCGCCGCTCACGGCCGCCAAGCCAGCGGTCGATATTCACGCCGCGATGGCCGCGCTGCCGCGGCCACGCAAGCATTACCAATGGTATTATTCGACCCGGCCGGCCAACGAGAACATGTGGCACGCCAGGCAGGGCGTGCACGACTTCCTGCGCGCCTACTACCACCACAAGAGCGCCGACTGGAAAGCCAACAAGCCCTTCCCGCTGAAGAGCTGGACGGCCGACGAGCTCGCCAAGATGCCGACCTACTACATCATGGATCTCGCCGACGGCATGGCCGAGACGGTGGCGAAGGAGATGCCCTCGCCCGCCGAGATCGCAGCCAACAAGTGGCTGCCCGAGGCGGAGATGAAGGTCTACAGCGATGAATATGGGCGCACCGGCTTCCAGGGCGGCCTCAACTGGTACCGCGTGCGCACCTCGGGGCGCTTCAATGCCGAGATGGAACTCTTTTCGGGCCGCACCATCGACGTGCCCTCGACCTTCATCTCGGGCGCCAGCGATTGGGGCATCCATCAGGGGCCCGGCGCGATGGAGCGCATGCAGAAGGTCGCCTGCACGAACATGAAGGAGATCCACCTGATCCCCGGCGCCGGGCATTGGGTGCAACAGGAACGACCGGACGAAGTGAACCGGCTGCTGCTCGGCTTTTTGGGGAGGCTGACATGAAGCGCTTCGTCATTCTTCTGGCCGCGCTGTTTGTCGCCCTGGGTGCGCCAACTGCGCCAACCCGGGCCCAAGGCCAGAATCAGGGCCCGTATCCGGAGAAGCCGATCAGGCTGGTCGTGCCGTTTCCGCCCGGCGGCGTCACCGACATCGTGGCCCGCCTGTTGGCCGAGCACCTGACGACGGAACTGAAGCAGCAGGTGATCGTCGACAACAAGACCGGCGCGGGCGGCGTGATCGCGGGCGACATCGTCGCCAAGGCCGCCCCCGATGGCTACACGCTGCTGTTCACCACGCCCAACCACACGATCAACGCGGCGTTCCGCAGCAACATGCCGTACGACACCGAGAAGGACCTGCGCGCGGTGTCCAATGTCGGCCAGATCCCGATGCTGCTGGTGACACACCCGTCGCTGCCGGTGACGACCTTCCAGGGATTCGTCGACTACGCGCGCCAGAACCCGGGCAAGATCAACGTCTCCTCGGCGGGCAACGGCACCCTGCCGCACATCACCATGGAACTGCTGATGCTCAAGGAGAAGTTCCAGGTCACCAACGTACCCTATCGCGGCGCGGCGCCGGCGCTCGCAGACCTGGTCGCGGGCCAGGTCCAGGCCAAGCTCGACAACCAGGCACAGTCGGCGCAGTTCATCGCCGACAGGAAGCTGAACCTTCTCGCCGTCACCAGTGCCAAGCGGCTGAAGGCATTCCCCGACGTGCCGGCGGTGAACGAACGCATCGCGGGCTTCGAAGGCTATCTCTGGATGGGCCTGGTCGCCCCGGGTGCGACGCCCGACGCGGTGGTGGAGAAACTGGCGGCCGCGGCGCAGCGCTTCGTCGCCCGGCCCGAGACCCAGGCCCGTTTCGACAAGGAAGGCATCGAACCGGTCGGCAGCAATGCCGCCCAGTTCCAGGCCCTGATCGCCCGCGAGATCCTGCAGTGGCGTGAGCTCGCCAAGACGACGAAGATCGCCGTCGATTAGACGAGACCCTAGCGAAGGTACTTGGCGAAGAACGCCTTGGTGCGGGCCTCGGCGTCGGGACCGGCCACCGCATCGTAACCAAGCTTGTGGCCGAACGCGGTGCGGTCCGGTCCCTTGCTGTCGAAACTGTGCAGCGCGTTGGGGTAGTACACCGTCTCGACCAGGGCCGGTTGGGCGAAGCCGCCCTTCTCCAGCCGCCGGCAATGGTCGGCCGGCGTCCAGTCGTCCCTGTCGCCGATCAGGATCAGCAGCGGCACGGCGACATCGCGATCGTTTCCGGCCGAGCAGGACGGATAGTAGGCCACCGCCGCCTTGAGCCCGCGCGCCGCGAGGTCGTAGCTCTTCTGCACCGCGCGCACCGCCGTCCAGCCGCCATGGCTGTGGCCGATCAGGCCGATCCGGTTCTTTTGCACAAAGGACTGGGAATTGAGCCAGTCGAGCGCACCGGCAACGTCAGTCACCCGCTCGCTGCCGCTTACCTGCGTACCGCGCGCGCACAAACCGCCCGAGAAGCCACGCGGCCCGAAACTGTCAGGGGCGACCACAGCGTAGCCCCAGCTTGCCAGCAGCCTGCCCCAGGTCGCGGTGTGCGGGTTCACACCGGAGCAGGTATGGGCGAGCACGATCGCCGGAAACGGCCCGGCCCCTTCGGGCTTGTACAGCGCGCCGCTGATCTCCGGGCCGGCGGCAATGCTGCCGACCGCGACGCCGCGGAAGGACACGGTTTGGGCAGCGGCGACAGAGGACGCGCAGAGCAGCGCGAGGATCGAAAGCCAGCGAAGCATGGCGCATAGTACGCCGAACCGGAGGAGTTCCCCAATGATCAAGACCATCGGCCTGCTGACCCGCAAGCCGGGCTGGACGCACGAGCAGTTCATGAAGCACTGGGTCGAGGTCCATGCGCCGCTCGCCCACGCGGTGCCGGGGCTGCGCCGCTACGTGCAGAACCACATTCGCGGCGAACGCACGCGCGCCGACATCGAGGCAACCAACGTCGAGATCGACGGCGTCGCCGAGCTGTGGTTCGACGACCAGGCGGCGCTGGAGCGTGCCGCGCAAACCCCGGAAATGAAGGCGCTGCACGCCGACGGCGCGAAATTCATCGGCCGGATCAAGAGTTGGGTGGTCGAAGAGAAGACGATCGTCGGCTGATCACTCCGGCTCGATGCCGGCGAGCTTGGCGACCTCGCGCCAGCTCGCGATCTCGGCCTTCACGCGCGCGGCGAACTTCTCGGGCGATTCGCCGCCCGGATCGGCCGCGAGATCCTTGATCTTCGCCGCGGTCTCGGGCTCGGCGAGAACGGCCACGACATCGTCGCGGATGCGGTTGGCGAGCGCCGGCGGCAGGTTGCCCGGGCCGAAGATCGAGAACCAGGCCGGCCGCTCGACCTCGGGAATGCCGGCCTCGGTGAAGGTCGGGACCTCGGGCAGCGCCGACAGCCGCTTCTCGCTGCTGAGGCCCAGCATGCGCAGGGTGCCGGCGCGATGGTGCGACATCACGGTGAGCGGCGAGGTGAATCCCACCGGGATGTGGCCGCCCGCCAGCTCCTGCAGCATCGGCGCCGCACCCTTGTAGGCGACGTTCTCGATCTTGAGCCCGCTCTTCAGCCGGAACAGCTCGCCGATCAGGCGCGTGGTGTTCTCGGTGCTGCCGAAATTGTACTTGCCGGGATTGGCGCGCGCGGCGGCCAGGAACTTCTCCATCGAGTCCATGCCGGCCTTGGGCGAGCCGACCAGCGCGATCGCGCCGGAGACCAGGGTGGTGATCGGCGTGAAGTCGCGCTCGGTATCGTAGGGCAGCGACTTGGAGGTCGACGGGTTGATCGAGTGGGCGCTGGTGGTGATCAGCAGCGTGTAGCCGTCGGGCACGGCCTTGGCGACGATCTCGCTGCCCAGGATGCCGCTCGCGCCGCCTTTGTTGTCGATGATCACCGTCTGCTTCCAGCGTTCAGCGAGCCGCGGCACGATCAGGCGCGCCACCAGGTCGGTGCCCCCGCCCGCGGGGTACGGTACCACCACGCGGACCTGCTTGTTCGGGTATTCCTGGGCGCGGGCGATGCCCGGCGCCCAACCCAGTCCTGCTCCCGCCCCAAGTGCCGCCGTTCCGGCCAGCAAACCGCGGCGCTTCAAGCCAGTCATGCGTTTCTCCCGTTCCATTTCCTTGGGGCCACACTAGCATCGCAGCCTCCGGAGGAAATGTAGATGTTCGACCTGGTCATCAAGGACGCCGAGATCTTCGACGGCAGCGGCGGCAGGCCCGTGCGCGGCGACCTCGGCGTGCGCGACGGCCGGATCGCCGAGCTCGGCAAGGGCCTGGGGGCTGCGAAGGAGACCGTGAAGGCCGACGGCCTGGCCCTCGCCCCCGGCATCATCGACGGCCACACCCATTACGACGCGCAGATCACCTGGGACCCGTTCGTCGATCCCTCGCCGGCGCTCGGCGTCACTACGGCGATCCTCGGCAATTGCGGCTTCACCATCGCGCCGTGCAAGCCGCAGGACCGAGACCTCACGATGCGGCACCTCACGCATGTCGAGGGCATGTCGCTCGACGCGCTGCGCGCCGGTATCCGCTGGGGCTTCGAAAGCTTCCCGCAATATCTCGACATGCTGCAGACCGGGGGCGTCGGCCCCAACGTGGCCTGCTTCGCCGGGCACTCGGCGATCCGCACCTTCGTGATGGGCGAGCAGGCCACCGAGCGCACCGCGAGCGACGAGGAGATCGCCCGCATGGCCGCGCTGGTGCGCGAGGCGATGGCCGCGGGCGCGATCGGCTTCGCCTCCTCGACCGCCGAGGC
>CAYZQZ010000312.1:0-5294 GCA_964480235.1 uncultured Reyranella sp.
GCCGACATCGCCGAAAACATGAAGGGCATCAAGGGCGTCTTTTCGCGCTACATGGATTTCGGCGATGGCGCCACCGATGCCGTCATGCCCAACAACGCCGATTGGCTGGACAACCTCGCCTACATCGCCTTTCTGCGCGAATTCGGTCGTCATTTCACCGTCAACCGCATGCTCACCTTCGATTCGGTGAAGCTGCGGCTCGAGCGCGACCAGCCGCTGACCTTCCTCGAGTTCAATTACATGATCCTGCAGTCCTACGATTTCGTGGAACTGTACAAGCGCCACAAATGCATCGTGCAGTTGGGCGGCTCAGACCAGTGGGGCAACATCGTGATGGGCGCCGATCTCGGACGCCGCATGGAGGGCGCCGATCTTTTCGCGCTGACCTCGCCGCTGCTCGCCACAGCTTCCGGCGCCAAGATGGGCAAGACCGCCGCGGGCGCAGTGTGGCTCAATCCGGCACGCCTCAGCCCCTACGATTTCTGGCAGTACTGGCGCAATACCGAGGACGCCGACGTCGGCCGCTTCCTGAAGATCTTCACCGACATGCCACTTGCCGAAGTGGCGAGGCTCGAGGCGCTGAAAGGCCAGGAGATCAACGAAGCCAAGAAGATCCTTGCCACAGAAGTGACCCGGCTGGCCCACGGCGACGCCGCGGCCGATCAGGCCGCCGATACGGCACGGCGTACCTTCGAGGAAGGCGCACGAGGAGATTCGCTGCCGACCGTAGACATCCCCCGCGCGCGCCTTGCCGCCGGGATCGCGGCCTTCGAGCTGATGCACGAGGCGGGCCTCGCGGACAGCCGCAACGAGGCGCGCAAGTTGATCAAGGGTGGCGGCGGCCGTCTGAACGACAAGCCGCTCGCGTCCGATGCCGCACTGGTCAAGGACAGCGATCTCGACTCCTCCGGAACCTTGAAGCTTTCGGCGGGACGCAAGCGCCACGTCCTGGTGCGCGCGGTCTAGTCCGACGGAATGATCAGGGTGCCGGCGATTGGGCCGGCGGCTGCATCGGAGTCTGTGACGGACTGCCGTCCGGCGAACCGCTGTTGAAGATTTCGCGCAGGGCACCCGGCGTCACCGCCGACATCATGTTGATGTTGAGTTTCAGATCGTCGAACGGACCGTCCAGACGGTAGGAGATCGCGAACACGCCGCCGTCCTTGCCGCCGGTCAGCAGCGGCCCAAGCAGCGGCACGTTCGACAGCAGATTGTTCAGTGCGAAGGCCGGCACGACGACGCCCCGCAAGTGCGCCGTGTCATTGCCGGTGTTGAGCACGCCTGCCGCCGTCAGGCCTATCGACTGGCCGCTGGTGCGCGCATTCTTGAGTTCGACCCGGTCGCCAGTCTTGACGACCGTCGCCTCCAGACCATTGAACTGCTGTGTCGCATCGCCCGCGCGATTGAGGCCCTCGATGGTCGAGTTCAGGGTCCCGATGTCGGGTCGCGGCGTCACCTGCTTCATCTTGTAGGGACCCAGCCTCAGGCTGCCCTCCAGCGGCGACGCCGGCGTGCTGTCGTCGTAGTAGCCCTGAAAATCGAAGAAGCTGCCGGCGAACCCGTCCAGCCACCCTGCCTCGCTGAGCAACAGGCCGAGATCCGGCGTATAGATCCCGAGCTTGCGGCGGTTGCCTTCGCGCGTCACCCGGAATGCGGACCCCTTGCCGCCGCTGATCGAGATATCGGCCGAGGCGATATTGTCGCCTCGCATGTCTGCCACTCCCCGCAGCGAGCCGAGCGAGCCGCGCTGGACAAGGAGCTGGTCGAGCTGGAAATTGAAGCGTGTGTTGGTTCGGGAGGTCTCGGCAGCGCCGGCCGGCGCCTTGGCCACCATCTCGTCGCGCACCTTCAGCGCATGTCGTACCCGGGGCCACTCCAGCGAGCGGCCACGCACGGTGAGGTCGACACCCCCGGCCGCGCGTTTCCAGTCAAACGACATCTCGGTTCGTCCGATCGCCAGCTGCTGGAGGGTCACCTGCTGAATAGAATTGTCGCCGCCGAAATGCAGCTGGCCCTTCGTGGTGAGACCGCTCGCGCGCGCGTCGAACTCGGCCGAAACGAGCTTGCCTCCCGCTGCGAGTTTCAGCGCCAGCGCGAGATTGCCCTCGACACCCGCAACCTTCGTCCAGTCCAGAGCCGCCACCTCGACCTTGGCGCCCTTGAGATCGAGCTTGCCGGTCACCTCGCTCGAACCGTTGTTGTTCGCCTGGTAGGCGAGTGAGAGCCCTACCGGGCCACTGACATAGGGTTCCGGCGAGGGAAAACCGGCCTTCTGCATGGCCACAGCCGGTACCGTGCCTTTGACCTCATAGCGATGTCGATACGCCGCTTTCGGTCCCAACAGTTCGCGGCCGCCGATCTCGACCGGATATCCATCCAGCTTTCCGTTGCCGGTTATGACGAGCTGCGAGCCCTCGTAATTGACCTGTCCTGTCGCCTCGGTGAGGTCGATGTCGCCCAACACCTTCTTGAGCCCGAATCCGGTGACCGTCGCCCGGGCCTTCACGTCGATGTCGTTGACCGTCAAGGATTCGATCAGCGGGAAAGCGAGGCTCAGTTCGACGGCAGCGTCGCCCGCGAGGCGCTTCGGATCGAACAGAGATTCCTTCGGAATGCCGAGCTTGGGCCGCAGCAGCAGCGCATCGACTGCTGCCGCGGGTCCGGCGATGGGCAGGCGCATCGCCGCCCGATGGGGCGGCGCTCCGGTCAACCCGGTCAGATCGATCGTACCGCCGCTCACGCGCAGACCGACGGCGCCGCCGCCCGTCACGTCGAAATGCAATGTGCCGTTCTCGTAGCGCGCACTCCCCGAGACATCGACCAGTTCGGGCATGTGCGGCATGTAGTGCACCGTCATGCCGCGAAAGTTCAGCATCGCCAGGGTCCGGGTCACGGCAAGCTGGGCCAGATCGTTGCCCGGCGTCTTGAGACCGAACTCGGCGGCGACGTCGAGCGTGCCATTGGACAGATTGGCCATAGCCCAGCGTCGCCCGCCTTCGGTGAAGTCGAGCGGCCAATAGTCGGCCAGGCGATCGAGCGGGATGTTGCGCAGCTCCGCTTTGCCATTGAGCACCTGGCCCTCGGGCGTGCGTGCGCCGTCGGCGGTAATCAACAGCTTCACGGCTCCGAGGTCGACATCGATGTTGGTAATTCGCGCGGTATGCGTATCGGCATCTATCGCCGCATGGGCGTTTACCGAATGCACCTTGTGTGCCGCCGGCAGGATTCCCGGCAGGTTGATCGTGCCGGCGCCGCCCGTGACGTCGATGCCGACGGTGCGGATGCGACCGTTGCCCTCGGCGTCGATCGCAAGCCGGCCGGACAGTGCGATTTCTATGCCACGCAGGATTGCGGTGTCGGGCGACAGGTCGGCGAGCATCGACGGCTTCAGTCCGTCGATTTTGGCCTCGGCCGAAATCCGGCTACGGTCGCGCGCGTAGGTTCCCGAAAGCGCCACTTCGATCGGCGAGCCGCCGTTGCTGAAGGTCGCGTCGGCGGCGATGATCACACCTGCGGCGTCGCGCTTGAGGCTGGCACGGCCGGACGGCGCCACCCATGTCATTCCGGTCGGCACGTCGCGCAGCGTCACCGTCGCCTGCTCGACGGCCACCGTGTCGATTTGCCCGAGCAGCGAGTTGTGATTGGGTTCGGCCAGAAGCTGTTCGATCAGCAGGTCGACGACCCTGCCCTGCGAGTTTGAATCGCTTTCCGCCAGGATCCGCCGCAGCATCCCGCCTTCGCGTTCCAGGTCGGCAGTGAGGCTCGGCCGTTCAACGACGATCGATCGGGGCAGGAAGTAGCCCCGCACGACGCTGCGTGCGTCGAAGGTCAGTGCGACGCTAGGCGCCGTGGCCACCTCTTTGCCCTGGGTGTCGACGAGGCGCAGGCCGTGCGCCACCAGACGCATGGGCTGGCTTAGGCTGCTCCATTCGACATAGATGCGGTCCGTCTCGACCCGCATCCTGCCGTTCGGAGTCTCGACCCCCTGATTGAAGCGGGACTTCAGGAAATCGAGGTCGATCGGCCCGGCCATCAGGCGGAGCGCAAGCACCGCGACGAACACTGCCGGGATGGCGATGACGCCAACCACGACCAGCTCGAGCACTCGAATGACCCGTCTGACCAAGGACCGCTACTTCCGCACTACTGTCTGGGCGTCTGCGCACCCAGCTTGACGGTCGTGCCGCCGCCGGGCATGCGTGCCGCCGGATTTCGCCAATTTACCCACCGCAGCCCCGCATGTCTTGGCTTTCGACCGACCGATTGCCCCGCCCCCACGATCCTCAGCGTCTGGACGTAGCCGGGTCGCGCTGGCGGGAGCAGGCGCCGCTGCCTGACGATCCCGGTGCGCGAGCCCTGCTCGATGCGCTGTTCGGCAACAGCCCTTACCTCACCGAGATCGCCTTACAAGACTGCGTCTTTATGACCAATCTGTGGCGCGAGGGCCCGGACTTCGCCCTTGCCTCGATTCAGGCGGAACTGCGCCCCCTCTTGCAGGAAGGCACGCCGGAAAACGTCGCGGCACGGCTGCGTAGGTTGAAGCGCCGCGCGTCGCTTGCCATCGCGGTCGCCGACATCGCCGATGTCTGGCCGCTCGAAAAGATCACGGGCGCACTGAGCGAACTCGCCTCGACCTGCCTCGAGGTCCTGGTGCGCGCCCTGTCTCGCAGCGAGCCCATGCTCGAAGCCCTCACGGTGATCGGCATGGGCAAGCTCGGCGCCGGGGAACTCAACTACTCGAGCGACGTCGACCTGATCCTGCTCTACGACCGCGACGCACCGGCCGTCGGCGGAAACGAGCAGGCGAGCCGCATCATGGTGCGCGCGGCGCGGCTTCTGGTGCAGTTGATGTCCGAGAGTTCGGTCGACGGCTACATCTTCCGCACTGACCTCAGGCTCCGGCCCGACCCCGGCTCGACGCCGCTTGCCATGTCGGTGCAGGCGGCGGAACTCTACTACGAGAGCGTCGGCCAGAACTGGGAACGCGCGGCAATGATCAAGGCGCGTCCTGTCGCCGCCAATCTCGCCGTCGGCAACGAGTTCCTCGCCTCGCTAACTCCGTATATCTGGCGCAAGCACCTCGACTTCGCCGCCATTCACGACATTCATTCGATCAAGCGCCAGATCGACGCCCATCGCGGCGGCGGTGAAGTCAAGGTGCTGGGGCACAATGTGAAGCTCGGCCGCGGCGGCATCCGCGAGATCGAGTTCTTCGCCCAGACGCAGCAACTGATCTTCGGCGGTCGCAATCCGTCGCTGCGGCTGCGCGGCACCTGCGAGACCCTGCGCGCGCT
>CAYZQZ010000313.1:0-5281 GCA_964480235.1 uncultured Reyranella sp.
CTCTTCGAATGCGCGCCGCTCCTGCGGGTTCGGCCTCGCGATCGCATGGGCGACGAGCCGTTCCGTCGCGTCGTTGCAGGCCGCCGCGACTTCGCGCGCGATCCTTTCGGGATCGGAGGTGCGGTCGTCCATCTGACGGGCATTACTGATCAGGCAGGTCGTCTGCTCGGCGTGCAGCGTGTCGAGTTTCCTGATCGCGACGTTGGTCGGCAGCGTGCAGGCGCCCAGGCTGAACATCACGACCGTTGCGAGAAGAGGCCGGTAACGGCGGAGAGCGGCCGTCTGGAAGGGATGCATGCGTTCCTTCAGGAGCTGTTGGGGGTGGATGTGATACGCGCAGATCGGAGCCGCCGTCCCTCCCGGCAAGGGTGCCTTGTCGCCGCACCTGCCCGGGTTTGGTCACTTATCGTGCGTGCAACCATGACTTTCGTCTTATTCCAGCCGTAACCGGCCGCGCGCATCCTTCGCCGTTCGCCATCACGTGTGAAGGAGATGCCGACATGCCGACGATCACCACGAAAGACGGAACGGAGATCTTCTACAAGGACTGGGGCACCGGCCGGCCGATCGTGTTCCATCATGGCTGGCCGCTCAGCGCCGACGACTGGGACGCCCAGATGATGTTCTTCCTCGATCACGGCTACCGCGTGATCGCGCACGATCGCCGCGGGCACGGCCGCTCGACCCAGACCGCGACCGGCAACGAGATGGACACCTACGCCGCCGACGTGGCGGCGCTGGCCACGCACCTCGATCTCAAGGGCGCGGTCCATGTCGGCCACTCGACCGGCGGCGGCGAGGTGGCCCGCTACGTTGCGCGGCATGGTGGCAAGGGCCGCGTCGCCAAGGCGGTGCTGATCGGTGCGGTGCCGCCGATCATGCTCAAGACTGCGGCCAATCCCGGCGGCCTGCCGATCGAGGTGTTCGACGGCTTCCGCGCCGCGCTGGTCGCCAACCGCGCGCAGTTCTTCCGCGACGTACCGGCCGGCCCGTTCTACGGTTTCAATCGCCCGGGTGCGAAAGTGTCCGAAGGCACGATCGCCAACTGGTGGCGCCAGGGTATGATGGGCGGCGCCAAGGCCCATTACGATTGCATCAAGGCGTTCTCGGAGACCGACTTCACCGAGGACCTGAAGAACATCGAGGTGCCCACCCTCGTGATGCACGGCGACGACGACCAGATCGTGCCCTACGCCGACTCCGCCCCGCTGGCGGCCAGGCTCCTGAAGATGGGCACGCTGAAGACCTACGCCGGTCTGCCTCATGGCATGTGCACGACGCACCCCGAGATCATCAATCCGGACCTGCTGGCGTTCATCAAGATGTAGGGCAGCTCCCTCGTCATCGGGGGAGGTGTCCTCGTCATACGAGGGCGGAGGGGTCATGTGGACCGGGCCAATCACCCCTCCGTCGCATGTGACGCGACACCTCCCCATAGGAATGGGGAGGAAAGCGCTCTCCACGTAGCCCCACGTCCCGACCTGCGTTACCAATTAGGGGACATGCACGGCCCGGCGCCCCCTGTTCCGACATCAGGTGTCCTGACCACCGCCCTGACATCGGGGCGCGATATCAGGCTCGACCTGTTTCGGGGCCTGGCACTGTGGTTCATCTTCGTCGACCACATCCCGGTCAACGTCGTGAGCTGGCTGACCGTGCGCAACTACGGCTTCAGGGACGCCACCGAGATCTTCGTCTTCATCTCGGGCTACACCGCCGTCATCGCCTATGCCCGCATGATGCAGCGCGAGGGCTGGCTGCGCGCTGCCGCGAAGATCTATCGCCGCGTCTGGCAGCTGTATGTCGCGCACATCCTGCTGTTCGTGGCCTTCACCGCCCAGATCGTCTGGCTGTCGGTCGCCCGCGACATGCCTTCGCTGATCGAAGAGATGGAGCTGATGGGCCTGGGCGACAATCCCTATCAGGCGATCCTGCAGGCGGCGCTGCTCAGGTTCAGGCCGATCAATCTCGACGTCCTGCCGCTCTACATCGTGCTGCTGGCGGCTTTTCCCTTCGTGCTGCCGGCCATTGTGCGCCGGCCGTTCGCGGTGATGGGCGTCTCGCTGGTGCTCTATGCGGCCACCTGCCACTTCAACTGGAACCTGCCCGGCTATCCGGACCACAAGGTCTGGTACTTCAATCCGATGGCCTGGCAGGTCGTGTTCTATGCCGGCGCCTGCTGCGCCGTCCTCGGTCCGCAGATCGCCCGGCTCGACCGTTTCCGGGTGCCGCTCTCCGTGTTCGCCGGCCTGTATCTGCTGTTTGCCGCCTTCATCGCCCTGTCATGGCAGTTCAACGCGCTCGGGCCCCTGGTGCCGGGCTGGGTCGCGCGCTTCATCTATCCCATCGACAAGACCAACATCGACATCCTGCGCTTCCTGCATTTCCTGGCGCTGGCCTGGCTGGTCCGGGTGGCCGTTCCCGCGCAGGCGGGCTATCTGCGCCGGCGCGTGTTCGAGCCGCTGCGCAGGTGCGGCGAGCATTCGCTGCTGATATTCTGCATCGGCACCTTTTTGGCGCTGACCGGGCAGGCCATCGTCAGCCAATTCGAAGAGTCGTTACTGTCGCAGGTTCTTGTGAGCATCGCGGGCATTCTGGTCATGTGCATCGCCGCCTACGTCGCGGCCTGTTTCAAGGGCGGCGGCGCAGGACCGCGCCCGCAGCCGGCGTTTGCGGACGCCGCGTCGTGAAGTCATTCGCTCTTTTCCTTGCCGGCCTTCTGGCGGCGCTGCCGGGCCCGGCAGCGGCCCAGTCGATGACGCTGTGCCGGGCGACACCCCAACTGCTCGATCTCGGCAATCCGCTGCCGGTTGCGCGAAAGGCGCTGGCCGAGCGCAAGCAGCTCCGCATCATGGCGCTCGGCTCCTCGTCGACGGCGGGTTATGGCGTGTCCAATCCGGCCTTTGCCTATCCGACACAGCTCCGCATCGGGCTGGAGAAGGCGCTGCCCAGCATCGATTTCGAGGTCATCAACCGCGGCATCGGCGGGCAGGATGTCGAGGAGATGGCGGCTCGCATGCAGGAGGAGATGCGCGGCAACCTGCCGTCGCTGGTGATCTGGCAGACCGGCACCAACGCGGCGATCCGCCATATGCCGCTCGACACCTTCGAGAGCCGGCTGCGCGGCGGCCTCAAGCTCGGCAAGTCACTCGGCGCCGATTTCGTGCTGATGAACCTGCAGTACGTGCCGGCCGTTGTCGCGGTGTCCGACAAGGATGCCTACGAGAAGATCATGGCGACCGCCGCCAGGGAGTTCGATGCCGGGTTGTTCCGCCGCTACGACATCATGAAGGGCTGGTACGAGGACGGCATGCCCTATGCCCAGTTCGTCCAGCTCGATGGCCTGCATCTCAACGATTTCGGCCAGAGATGCATCGGCCGGCTGCTCACCAAGTCGATCCTGAACGCATTGACCGCACCCTGACAGGAAACCTCCATGCCTCGCCGTTTCGTCGATCTGTCGATCTATCTGGAAAACGACGTCATTTCCGATCCACCCCCGTTTGGGCCGAAGATCCAGTATCACAAGCACGAGGAAACCGCGGGGCAGATCGCGGGCTTCTTTCCCGGCCTCAAGAAGGAAGACCTGCCGGACGGGCAGGGTTGGGCGGTCGAGAACGTCAACCTCTCGACCCACAACGGCACCCATCTCGACGCGCCGTATCACTTCCATCCGACGATGAACAAGGGCGAGCGCGCCATCACCATCGACGAGGTGCCGCTCGAATGGTGCTTCCAGCCCGGCGTGAAGCTCGACTTCCGCGACAAGCCCGACGGCCACGTGATCACGGCGAAGGAAGTCGAGGCCGAGCTGAAGCGCATCGGACACGAGCTGAAGCCGCTCGAGATCGTCGTGGTCAACACGCGCGCCGGCTCGCGCTACGGCAACAACGACTACGTCAACGCCGGCTGCGGCATGGGCTACGACGCCACGATCTACCTGCTCGAGAAGGGCATCCGCCTCACCGGCACCGACGCCTGGAGCTGGGACGCGCCGTTCTATTTCACCGCCCAGAAATGGGCGAAGGACCACGACCCCTCGATCATCTGGGAAGGCCACAAGGCCGGCCGCGACATCGGCTACTGCCACCTCGAGAAGCTGCACAATCTCGAATCGCTGCCCGGCGACGGCTTCACCATCGCCTGCTTCCCGCACAAGATCCGCGGCGCCTCGGCCGGCTGGACGCGCGCGGTGGCGATTTTCGAAGAATAGGCGCTGCGCGCAGCGTAGCGTCCGGACAGCGCAGAAAAGGCAAAGGTCTAGCTCGCTGCCGGCCTTCTTGCGAACAGCAGCGCGACGCCGAGGCCCGTGATCGCGGCCCCCGATCCCTGGCGCAGATGGCGCAGCAGCGAGGGCCGTGACGTAGCGAGCGTGCGGGCGCGCACCGCCAGGAAGACCACACCGACATCGACCGTCGTGTTGAGCACGACCGACACCGTGCCGAGAGCGACGAACTGCAGCCACACCGGGCCGGATGAGGGATCGACGAACTGCGGCAGGAAGGCGAGGAAGAACGCGGCCGTCTTGGGGTTCAGCGCCTCGACCACGATGCCCTCGCGGAAGGCGCGCACCGCGCCCGAGCGCGCCACGGAAGCGGGCTGCAGGCGGCCGCTTTCGCGCAGGGTCTTGAGCCCGAGCCATACGAGATAGAGCGCGCCGGCGAACTTGAGGAGCGTGAAAGCCTCGGCACTCGCCAGCACCAGCGCCGACACGCCGACCGCACCCGCGAAGACATGGACGAGGCCGCCTATACCTGTGCCGACGCTCGAGGCCAAACCTTCGCCACGGCCGCCGGCCAGCGTGCGGGCGGCGACGTAGAAGAGTCCCGGGCCTGGCGACAGCGCAATCAGCGAGGCCGCCAGCAGGAAAAGGAGGAAGCTCACGATCGACGGGATCTATTCTGAACCGTGCGGCGCCCGCGCTTCAGCCCTTCGGGCTTCCCGCGCTGCACGCCGCCGGACGCTCCGCTGGTGCGCAGCGCCTAGGCCAGCGGCTCCGGTTCGCCCGGCGGCAGCGGCATCTCGAAGACGTTGAGCGTCATCGACACCAGCATGTAGTAGCCGCAGACGCCGACCAGATCGACCACGCCCTGCTCGCCGAACGCCTTGATGGCGCGATCGTAGTTGGGCTTGGCGACGCGGTTGGTGTCGAGATATTCGGTGACGAAGTCGTACACGATCTTCTCGACGTCGCGCGTGAAGGGCGGCGACTGGCGAGTGCGGATAGCCTCGACGATGTCGGCGGACAGGCCGGCCTTCTTGGCCAGGGCCGCATGGGCAT